>DASWIC010000218.1:0-2030 GCA_036397875.1 Burkholderiales bacterium | reverse complement strand
ACCTCGACCAGGCAGGCGCCGCGCGATTTCACCCAGCCCTGCGAGAAGGCGAACGGCGTCGCGAGCGCGCTCGACAGGCAATGGGCGCGGACACCGGCGATCTTCATGTCACAGCGTCCCCGGCGGGAACAGCCGCGGCAGGAACAGCACCAGGTCCGGCCACAGGATGACCAGCGCCAGCACCGCGAACATGGGGATCAGCATGATGAACACGTCTTTCAGCGCATCGAGGATGCGGATGCCGGCGATGTGCGCCGAGATCATCAGGCACAGCCCGTAGGGCGGGGTCACCAGGCCGAAGGCGAGCGACACGATGCCGATCATGGCGAAGTGGATCGGATCCAGGCCGACGCTCTTGGCGAGCGGCTCGAGCACCGTGCCGACGATGACGATCGCCGGGATGGCGTCGAGAAAGCAGCCCACCACCAGGAACACCGCCGCGATGAAGAAGCCCGTCGCCACCGGGCCCATGTCCCAGGCCGCCACGTTGGCGAGCAGCGCCTTGGGAATCTGGTAGTAGGCGAGCAGCCAGCCGAAGGCCGAGGCGGTGCCGACGCAAAACAGCGCCACCCCGGTGAGCCTTCCGGTCTCGAGCAGCGCGTGGTGCAGGCCCTTCAGGTCCAGCTCGCGGTACACGATCATGGTGAGCGCCGCGGCGTAGAGCACGGCGATGCAGGCCGACTCCGTGGCGGTGAACCAGCCGAAGATCTTGCCGCCGATGATGATGACCGGCGTCATCAGCGCCGGCACCGCGATGCCGACCGCCTTGAGCGTCTCGAGGAGCGTAGCGCGCGGGTAGGTCGGGTAGTTGCGCAGCTTCGCGTACACGTGCACCGTCGCCATTTGCGCCAGCGCGATGAGCAGGCCCGGCACGATGCCGGCGAGGAACAGCCCGCCGATGGATACCGTGAGCAGCCCGCCCCACACGATCATCAGGATCGAGGGCGGCACGATCACCGCCAGCACCGCCGACACCGCGGTGATCGCCACCGAGAAGCTGTCGTCGTAGCCCTCTTTGCGCTGCGCTTCGATGAAGATCTTCGACTGGCTCGCCGCGTCCGCGGTGGAGGAGCCGGAGATGCCGGCAAAGAAGAGCGACAGCACTACGTTGACCTGGGCCAATCCGCCCGGAAAATGGCCTACCAGGTCGCGCGACAGGCGTACCAGCCGCGTGGTGATGCCGCCCACGTTCATCAGGTTGGCGGTGAGCAGGAAGAACGGCACCGCCAGCAGGATGAACGAGTTGTAGGCGTTGAAGGTCTCCTGCACCAGGTTCTGCGGCGTGAGGCGGTCCTCGATCAGGAACACCGGCAGGCAGGCCAGGCCGAGGGCGAACGCGACCGGCACGCGCAGCGCGAGCAGCGCGAAGAACCCGCCGAACAGCATCAGGCTGGCGGTACCCGGATCGAGCGCCGCGCCCGTCATCGGCCGCCGCGCGCCAGCACGCGCAGGTCGCTCCACGCGTGCTCGCCCTGGAACAGGATCCAGGTCGCGCCGGCGAGCGGCCAGGCGACGTGGATCACCCACAGCGGCAGCTCGGCGAGCTCGGAGATGCGGTTGAAGGCGAAGCGGGTGAAGTCGATGCCCCACCACAGGAAGACCATGGCGAACGCCACCGGCACGCGCAGCGCGAGCAGCAGGAAGAACGCGCCGAACATGATCAGGCTCGCCGTGGCGGGATCGAGGAGCGTCGCCCCGGTCATGCGTTGCCTCGCGCGAGGACGCGCAGATCGTTCCACACGTGCTCGCCCTGGAACAGGATCCAGGTCGCCCCGGCGAGCGGCCAGGCGACGTGGATCACCCACAGCGGCAGCTCGGCGAGCTCGGAGATGCGGTTGAAGGCGAAGCGCGTGAAGTCGATGCCCCACCACAGGAACACCACGGCGAACGCCAGCACGAAGACGCTCGACACGAGCCGCAGCGCCGCCTGCGCGCGCGCGCCGAGCGGCGGCCACAGGTCGACCACGAAGTGGGTGCCCTCGCGGATGCCGACCATGGCGCCGAGCATGATCGACCAGATGAAGAAGAAG
>DASWIC010000217.1:0-9467 GCA_036397875.1 Burkholderiales bacterium | reverse complement strand
TCCATTCTCTTCCTCTTTGCGGCTTCGCGTCTTTGCGTCATGGTCTTCACATCAGCCCAAGCTGAAGAACTCGCGCGGGCCGCGCATCGCGATCACGCGCTGCAACAATAAATCAAAATCGCCGGGCTGATCAACAAAATTCAGGTTTTCGGAGTTTACAGTCAGCACCGGCGCGGCGTCATAGTGGTGGAAGAAGCGGGCATAGCTCTCCGCGAGCAGCACCAGGTAGTCGTCCGGAATACTGCGCTCGTAGGCGACGCCGCGCCGGCGCACGCGCTCGACCAGGGTCGCGGGCGAAGCCTGCAGGTAGATCACGAGGTCGGGGGTCGGCGCCTGCGGCTTTAACTGCGCCCAGACCCGCTGGTAGAGCGAGAACTCATCGTCGTTCAGCGTAACCCGCGCGAACAAGGCATCCTTGTCGATCATGAAATCGGCGACGATGAGTCCTGCGAAGAGATCGGGCTGCGACAGCGTGCGCACCTGGGTCGCGCGCTGGAACAGGAAATAGAGCTGTGCCGGCAGCGCGAAGCGCGCGCGGTCCTGGTAGAAGCCGGGGAGAAACGGGTTAGCCTCCGGCTCCTCGAGCAGAGCCGTGCCGCCGGTGCGCTCGCCGATGACGCGTGCGAGGCTCGTCTTGCCCGCGCCGATGGGGCCTTCGACCACGATATAGCGGTATTTCTCGGGCAGCGTCGTGCTCATTTTTCCGGAAGCTTGATCATGACCGACGCGACAACGTTGCGCACGAGGTCGGCAACGGGGCCCCTGCCCGGCACCACCACGTCCGGCGCGATCTCGGCCAGCGGCACCAGCACGAAGGCGCGCGCGGGCATGCGCGGGTGTGGAATGGTGAGCCCGGGCTCGCGCAGGGTTCGCTCGCCGTAGAGCAGGAGATCGAGGTCGAGCGTGCGCGGCCCGTTGGGCAGGCCCCGCCGGCGGCCGTGGGCCCGTTCGATCGCCAGGAGCCCGGAGAGCAGCGCGCGCGGCTCGAGGCTCGTCTCGATCTGCGCCACGGCGTTGACGAAATCCGGCTGGTCCAGGTATCCCGAAGGCGGGTTGCGGTAGAGCGAGGACTGGCGCACGAGCCGGGTTCCGGGCAGCGCGGCGAGCGCCTGCAGCGCACGGCGGATACGGGCTGGCGGGTCGTCGAGGTTGCTGCCCAACGCAACAAACGCCGTGACCCGTGACCCTTCGACGTCGCTCAGGACAGGCCGGTGACTCGTGACCGGCGGCGCATTTCTTTTTTTTTGACTTTTCCGGGTCATCCTTCTGCCTTCCCCCGGCCCGCCGCGTTACACCGCGTCGGGCGTTCGCGGGCTCGAACGTGCGCAGGCACCTTCATCGAATTCCCCGCTCACCCTTCCGCGCCGGGCGGGCCGCCGTGTTCCGGAGATCCGGCGGCCCGGCGCGGGCCGCGCCTGCGGCGGCGGCGCCTGCGGGGCCCGGCGTCGCCGGTCAGCATCTGGGCGCGCTCGTCTTCCCCCGCGCGCTGGAAGCGCTCCCACCATTCGCCGAGCTCGTCGCCGAGCTCGCCGCTCGCGCAACGCAGCCGCAGGAAATCGTAACCGGCGCGGAACCGCGGGTGCTCGAGCAGGCGGTACGGGCGCTTGCCGGCCCGCTGGGAAAAGCGCGGCTGCATGGCCCAGATTTCCCGCATGTCGGCGCCGTAGCGATGCGGGATCGCAAGCTTCCCGGCCTGGGCGCGCATGACGTGATCCATCGCCTCGTACAGCGCCGGGATCGTCGGCCCCCCCCGCTCTTCGAGCCTCGTCCACTCGGCGTGTACTTCGGGCCATAGCAAGGCGGCGAACAGGAAACCCGGCGATACCGGCTTTCCCGCCAGCACGCGCTCATCCGTGTTCGTGAGCGCGGCGACGACGAACCGGCCCCCCGCGCCCCGGCCCATGGCGGCATCGAGCAGCGGCAGCACGCCGTGGTGCAGCCCTTCCTTGCGCAGCTGCGCCACGCCTTCGGCGGCATTTCCTGAGAGCAGCAGCTTCAGCATTTCGTCGAGCAGGCGCGACGGCGGCACGTGCGCGAGCAGCCCGGCGAGCCGGCGTATCGGCCGGCGCGTTGCGGCGTCGATCTCGAGCCCGCGGCTCGCCGCCAGCCGCACGGCCCGCAACATCCGGATGGGATCTTCCCGGTAGCGCGTTTCCGGGTCGCCGATCATGCGCAGCCGGCGCTTGATGAGATCGGGCACGCCGCCGTGATAGTCCCAGATCTCCTGGGAGGACGCATCGTAGAACAGCGCGTTGATCGTGAAATCGCGGCGCGTTGCGTCCTGCTCCTGCGTGCCGAACACGTTGTCGCGCAGTATCCTGCCGTGCTCGTCGGACACGCGTTCTCCGTCTTCCTCGACCGGGTTCGAGCCACGGAAGGTGGAAACTTCCACCCTCTCCGGCCCGCACATGACGTGCACCAGGCGGAAGCGCCGCCCGATCACCCGCGAGCGGCGGAACAGGCCGCGCACTTCCTCGGGCGTCGCGCTCGTCGCAATGTCGAAGTCCTTCGGCCGGCGCCCGAGGAGCAGGTCGCGCACCGCGCCGCCGACGATGAAGGCCGCGAAATCGCGGCGCTGCAGCGTCTGGGTCGTGCGCAGCGCGCACGAACTGATCGCGTCGCGGCCGACGCCATGCGCGCCCTGCGGAATGATCTTCGGCTGTGCCGGCCGGAACAGCTGACCGGAGAAGACCTTGCCTAGGAACCGTCTAATCACCTGGTTGACACTGCCGAGCGTTGAGTGCCCGGTGTTTAGTTATACCATCGAAGACTCAAGACTCGGCACTCAACGCTCATCAGCCAGGCTGATGATCGGCCAGCCGCTCGACGCCGCGCGCGCGCGCAGCGCATCGTCCGGATCGACGGCGACGGGATGGCTCACGCGCTCGAGCAGGGGCAGGTCGTTGTGCGAGTCGCTGTAGAACCATGACTCGGAGTAGGCGGCGAGCGCGCTGCCCTGCTGCGCGAGCCAGGCCTCGAGCCGCGCGACTTTGCCCTCGCGGAAGCACGGGATGCCGCGAACCGCCCCGGTGAACTCGCCGTCCCGTTGCTCGGGCTCGGTCGCGATCAGGTCCGCGATGCCGAGCTCGCGCGCAATCGGGCCGGTGACAAAGCTGTTGGTGGCCGTGATCACGACACGGCGGTCGCCGTGGTGGCGCTCGACCAGCGCCCGTGCCTTGGCGCGAATCAACGGGCGTATCCTGCGCTCCATGAATTCGCGGTGCCAGGCCGCGAGCTGCGTCCGGGGATGGCGCGACAGCGGCTTCAGCTGGAAATCGAGAAACGCGTGGATGTCGAGGGTTCCGGCCTGGTACTCGTCGTAGAAGCGCTGGTTGCGCGCTTCGTACACTTCGCGGTCGAGCACGCGCTGCTCGATCAGGAACTGGGCCCACTCGAAATCGCTGTCACCCGCGAGCAGCGTATTGTCCAGATCGAAAAGAACCAGCCGCCCGCTCAATCGCCCGCCCCTGCCGCCGGATCCTGCCGCCTCGATTCCGGCCCCTGCGGACCGGCCGCGTGCAGCAGCTCCCGCGCCAGCGGCACGGTGACCGGGCGCCGGGTCTCGAGCGAGTAACGATCGAGCGCATCGAGCGTCGCCAGCAGCGTCGGCAGGTCGCGCCGCGCCCGCGTCAGCAGAAAATCCGACACTTCAGGCGCCAGCCGGAAACCGCGGCTCGCCGCGCGCTCGGCAAGCGCCTGTGCCTTGTTCTCGTCGGTCAGCGCGTGCACCTGGTAGACGAGACCCCAGGCGAGCCGGGTCGCCAGGTCCTCGCGCAACGTCAGCTGCGCCGGCGGAGCAGCGGCGCTGGCAAGGAGCACCCCGCCACGCTCGTGGAGCATGTTGTAGAGGTCGAATACGGCCACCTGTCCGGCCTCATCCAGCCGGTCCACGTCGTCGAGCGCGACGCAGTCCAGGCGCTCCATGTCGGCCGCAACGTGCATGCTACCGCTGCAGGCAAGGTAGGCCGCGGTCGCCCCTGCCCGATTGAGATCCGCCACGGTAGCCTTGAGGAGGTGGCTGCGACCGCTCGCGGGCCCGCCCCACAGGAAAAAGCAATGCTCGCGCGCGTCTCTCGCCACGAGCCGCTTGAGATTCTGGATCAGCTCGGCGTTCACCCCGGCGATGAAATTGTCGAGCGTGGGCCGCGGCGGGCTGGCGAAATCGAGCGTGAGCTGTTTCATTACGGTACAATTCGCCTGCCCCGGACAAACCGGATGACGCGGAGGCGGGATGGCGGATTCGAGGCGCATATCTTAGCCCAAAATCCGCTCCTTACCGACGTCGCCAGCCCTTTCGAGACCCGCGCTTGAACCAGCCCGCCGCCCCGCTGACCTACCGCGACGCCGGCGTGGATATCGACGCCGGGGACCGGCTGGTCGATAACATCAGGCGGTTCGCAAAGAAGACGTCGCGCAAGGGCGTGCTTGCCGGAATCGGCGGTTTCGGCGCGCTCTACGAGATCGCCCGGAAGCGATACCGTGAGCCGGTGCTCGTCGCCGGCACCGATGGAGTGGGCACCAAGCTCAAGCTGGCATTCGAGCTGAACCGCCACGCCACCATCGGCATCGACCTGGTGGCGATGAGCGTCAACGACATCCTCACCCACGGCGCCGAGCCGCTGTTCTTCCTCGACTACTACGCCTGCGGCAGGCTCGACGTCGCGACCGCGACCGAAGTCGTCAAGGGCATCGCCGCCGGCTGCGCGCAGGCCGGCTGTGCGCTGATCGGGGGCGAGACCGCGGAGATGCCCGGCATGTACGCGGCCGGCGAGTACGATCTCGCGGGATTTGCGGTAGGCATCGTGGAAAAGCGCCGCATCATAGACGGCTCGCGCATCGCCAGCGGCGACATCGTGCTGGGACTCGCCTCGAGCGGCGCGCACTCCAACGGCTACTCGCTGATCCGCAGAATCCTCGCGGTCAAGGGCGTGGACCTGTCGGCGCAATTCCACGGCCGTTCGCTAGGCGAGGTCCTGCTCGAGCCCACCCGGATTTACGTCAAGCCGGTCCTGAAACTGGCGCGGAGCGTCGCCGTCAAGGGGCTCGCCCACGTCACCGGAGGCGGGCTCGTCGAAAACGTGCCGCGTATCCTGTCGGCCGGGCTCGCTGCGCGCATCGAGCGTGCGGCGTGGCGCCTGCCGCCGCTGTTCCAGTGGCTGAAGGAGCAGGGCAACATCGCCGACGAGGAGCTCTACCGCGTGTTCAACTGCGGCATCGGCCTGGTCGTGATCGTCGCCCCGGCAGACGCAGCGCGGGCCGTGAAAATCCTCAGGGCGGCAGGCGAGACCGTCTGGCGCATCGGCCGCATCGAGCGCCGCGCAAGGAGCCGCGCGCAGCTCGTCATCGTCTGAGCGCGTAATGGGTAATCACCCATTGCCCATGACCCATCACCCATGACCGGTTTTCGATGGCTGACAAGACCCTAGTCATCCTCATTTCCGGGCGCGGCAGCAATATGGAGGCCGTGCTCGACGCCCGGTTGCCGGCGCGCATTGCCGCGGTCGTCAGCAACAACCCGCTGGCGCGCGGTCTCGAAATCGCCCGCAAGCGCGGCATCGAGACTGCCGTGGTCGACCACCACGCATTCCCGGATCGCGCCGGGTTCGAGGCGGCGCTCGCCGCCGAGATCGAGCGCCACCACCCCGACCTCATCGTGCTGGCGGGGTTCACGCGCATCCTGACGCCGCCTTTCGTCGAGCGTTACGATGGCCGGATCCTGAACATACACCCCTCGCTGCTGCCCGCGTTCCCGGGACTCGACACGCACCGGCGGGCCCTTGAAACTGGGGTGCGCATTCACGGCTGCACGGTGCACTTCGTCACGCCCGCGCTCGACAGCGGCCCGATCGTCGTTCAGGCCGCGGTAGCAGTGGAGGCGGGAGATACCGAGGAGCGGCTGGCCGCGCGCGTTCTCGCGCAGGAGCACCGCATCTATCCGCAGGCGATACGCTGGTACTGTGAGGGGCGGCTCAAGGTCGGGCGCGACGGTGCGGTCACGGTGGACGCGGCGCGCACGGCAACGGCCGCGCTGACCGCGCCGCCGCTCGAGGCGGGATGAGGCGGCCATGGGCATGACGCGCAGGCTCATCCAGGCAACGACACTGCTCCTCCTGTCCGGCACCTGCGCAGCGGCGGGGCCGGGGGCTCCGCAGGCCGTCTCGGCGAGCTACGAAGTGTTCATGAACGGCGGGCGCGTCGCGGTCATGGACGAGACATTCGAAGCGAAGGACGGGCAGTACCGGATCGTGAGCGAGAGCCATGCCGTCGGATTGCTCAAGCTGTTCATGCGGCAGACATTGCGGGTGACCAGCCGCGGCCGGCTGACCGGTGCCGGGCTGGCGCCGCAGCATTTCGAGGGCAAGCGCGGTGACGACGACCCGCGGCAGGTGCGCGCCGAATTCGACTGGGAGGGACAACAGCTCAAGGTCACGCGCAAGGGCGGGACCCAGATCCTGCCGCTGCCTCCCCGGACCCAGGACCAGCTTTCCATCATGTACCAATTCATGTTTCTCGCGCCCGACCGGCCGCAGGTACTGCAGCTTTCGAGAACCACCGGCCGCAAGGTGGAGCAGCACCGCTACACGGTCCGCACCGGGGTCGAGATCGAAACGCCGCTCGGGCACATGGCGACCGTGCATCTCGTCAGGCAGCAGCCGCCAGACGAGGAAGGCGTCGAGATCTGGCTCGCGCCGCGCTACCGCTACCTTCCGGTCAAGCTGCTGATACTGGACGACAACGGCGCGCGTTACGAGCAGGTCATGACCAAGCTCGAGATCAAGCCATGAGGACGCCCGATCCCGATCCCTCATTCCTCCGCCTGTCCTGAGCCTGTCGAAGGGCCCTCATCCCCCGCTTCAATGGCCATCACCCGCGCCCAGCTCGAAGCCGCCGTCGAGGCGCTCGCGCTGGCACTCAGGTTCGACCGCCCCGCGGACACGGTGCTGCACGATTTTTTCCGCGCCCACCACGCGCTGGGCAGCCATGACCGGGCGTTCGTCGCCGAGGCGGTCTACGGCGTGTTGCGCCGCAAGCGCACGGTGGACCACCTCGCCCCGGGCGGTCTGCCGCGGCGCATGCTGCTTGTGCATCTCGCTCGCCTCGGGGGCATCAGCATCCGGGAGCTCGCAGCCGTCCTCACGCAGGACGAACAGTCGTGGCTCTCCCGGGTCAAGGCGCAATCGCTCGCGGACCTGCCGCTCGCGCTGCGCGCCGAGTTGCCGGACTGGATCGTGGAGCGGCTCCGTTCGCAGCTCCCGGAGCCCGAAATCGCAGCGCTCGCCCAGGGGCTGAACGAGCCCGCGCCGCTTGATCTCCGTGTCAACACCCTGCTCGCCGGGCGCGACGCCGTGCAGCAGGCGCTCGCGGTCGACGCCGTCGTAGCCGAGCCGACGCCCTATTCTCCGGTCGGATTGCGCATCCGGGGCAGGCCTGCAATCAACCGCCACCCGTTGTTCCTGACCGGCGCCATCGAGGTGCAGGACGAGGGCAGCCAGCTGCTGGGGTTCCTCCTGGCACCCCGGCGCCATGATCTCGTCGTGGACTTCTGCGCCGGCTCCGGTGGCAAGAGCCTCATGCTCGGCGCGCTGATGCGCTCTCACGGCCGCATCTACGCCTTCGACGTTTCGGCGGCGCGCTTGAACCGCTTGAAGCCCAGGTTGAAGCGCTCGGGGCTTTCCAATATCTACGCGCAGCCCATCCGCAACGAGAACGATATCCGGGTGAAGCGCCTGACCGGAAAGATCGACCGGGTGCTGGTGGACGCGCCCTGCAGCGGGCTCGGCACATTGCGCCGCAACCCGGACCTCAAGTGGCGCCAGACGCCGCAGTCGGTGGAGGAACTGAAGCTCAAGCAGGCGGCGATCCTGCGCGCCGCGGCGAACCTCGTGAAGCCCGGCGGGCGACTCGTCTACGCGACCTGCAGCCTGCTTGCCGAGGAAAACGAGGACATCGTTGCCGGGTTTCTTGCGGACCGTCGTGACTTCGGGAAACTTCACTGCCAGGACCTGCTCCTGCTGCAGGAAATTGCCCTCGAAACAGGCGAGTATCTCCGGTTGCTGCCGCATGTCCATGGCACCGACGGCTTTTTTGCTGCTGCACTGCAGCGAAATCCCGGAACCAACCCTGCACGCAGGAGTCTTAAAAGCCGCTAGGTTGACCACGGGCATCTGGATTTTTCCTCCAGAATCATAACGCTGCCGCGTTGGTTTCCCCGGCAAGTGTTCTTTTTGCTATGCCAGGAACCTTAACTTCTGTAGACTCCCGGCGAGCACGATAACAAAGCGGTTATTCCGCGAAGAGGGGACGCATGTTTTCAGGGTTTTTCGATCTGCCGTGGTGGGGATATGTGGCCTATGCACTCGCGGTCACGCATATCACGATCGCCGGGGTCACCATCTATCTGCACCGCTGCCAGGCGCATCGAGGTCTCGATCTGCACCCCGCCGTCAGCCATTTCTTCCGCTTCTGGCTGTGGCTCACCACCGGGATGGTGACCAAGGAGTGGGCCGCGATCCACCGCAAACACCACGCAAAAGTCGAGACCGTGGAGGATCCGCACAGCCCGCAGATTCACGGCATCAGCAAGGTGCTGTGGGAGGGCGCCGAGCTCTACCGCCAGGAATCGCGCAACCAGGAAACGCTGGAGCGCTACGGCGCCGGCACACCCGATGACTGGCTCGAGCGCAAGCTCTACACCCCGCGCGACAGTCTGGGCGTCTCCCTCCTGTTCCTGATCAACTTTGCCCTGTTCGGTTTCGTCGGAATCACCATCTGGGCGGTGCAGATGGCGTGGATCCCGTTCTTAGCAGCCGGCGTGATCAACGGCATCGGCCACTACTGGGGCTACCGCACGTTCCAGCCGGAGGACACCAGCACCAACATCGTTCCGTGGGGGATACTCATCGGCGGTGAGGAACTGCACAACAACCACCATGCATACCCCACCTCCGCCCGCTTCTCAATCCGCTGGTACGAATTCGATCTCGGGTGGCAGTACATCCGCGCGCTGGCGCGGCTCGGGTTGGCGCAAGTGAAGAAGGTCGCGCCCGAGCTCAAGCTCGATTCGGCCAAGACGCGCTGCGACCTCGCGACGGTGCAGGCGGTTATCACGCATCGCTACGAAGTGCTCGCGAAGTACGCGAAATCGCTGCGCCGGACGTGCGCCGAGGAGATTCGCGATCTCAAGACGCGCGCGGTGCGAGTGGACGTTGCCGCGATCAAGCGCATGCTCCACCGGGACGCGAAGGCGCTGCCGGAGAACGAGCGCGCCAAGGTCAACGATGCGCTCAGCAAGAGCGCGGTGCTCGCCACCATCTACACCATGCGCGAGGAGCTGGCCGCGCTCTGGCAGCGCTCAAACGCGTCCAAGGAGCAACTGGTGCGCCAGCTCGAGGACTGGTGTGAGCGCGCGGAGGCGAGCGGCATCATTCCGCTGCAGGAATTCAGCCGGCGGCTGCGCTGCTACGCCT
>DASWIC010000216.1:0-2031 GCA_036397875.1 Burkholderiales bacterium | reverse complement strand
GACCGTCTACGCGCTTACTTCGCGGCCTTCCACTGGTCGTTCCAGGCCTTGTGCTCCTTCAGGAACTTGACCAGGCCCGGATGCACCGGGACGTCCGGATTGGCGCTGATGCCCGCCACCTGCATGCCGACGAAGTCCTTCGCCATCGGCGTGAAGCCGGGCTCGGCCTTCGCGAGCGCGTCCTTGTTCTTGTGGAACGCCACGAGCATCTTGTAGACGACGTCCTCGGGGATGTTCGTGCCCATGTTGTAACCGAACAGGATCGGCACGCCCAGGAGGGTGGACGGGCCGACGGGCTTGGCGAACGCGCCCTTCGGGTCGATTTCGACGACGCCGAGGCCCGCCGCCTTGATCTTGGCGACTTCATCGGGACAGGGGTTCACCACCCGGATGTCCATCCGGATCTCCGTCTCCTTCCAGTACGACGCGAGCGACTTGCCGGCGGTGGTGTAGGTGGCCGATCCCGCGATCGAGCCGCTGTCCATCGCATCGGCGTTCGACTTGAGGTCGATCTGGACGTGCTTGAACTCGTAGCCGAGCGCCTTGTAGATGCGCTGCCAGTTCAACCAGTTCATGAAGCCGGCGTTGGTGTAGAACACCGGCTTGCCGCTGAAGTCCTTCCAGCACTTGTACTTGCCGGCCTCCTTGGCTGAGACCGCCATCATCGATTCCATCGGATAGGAATACCAGGCGTGCGCGATCTCCGGCATCTTGGGCTTGTAGCCCTTGAAGCCGCCGATGCGGTCCTTGAACTGGGTCATGCCGATGTCGGCCGTGTACGCGATCTCGCCGTTGCCGTCCATCACCGCCTTCATCGCCACCGTGGGCGAGGCATACGGCTGGACCGTGACGGTGTACTGGCCGCCGAGCGCTTCCTCGACGATCTTGGTCATCTGCGAGGCGATCTGATAGCCGTAGGAGCCTACGGCCGAGGTCGCCCAGCGCAGTGACTTGCGCTCCTGGGCGCTGGCCGGCTCGATCGCTGTCAAGGCGAAGACGACCGCGACCGCAATGCTCAACACGGCGCCGAGCGTTCCGAACCCACGGATTCCGCTGTGCTCTCTTTTCATGCCGCTACCCTCCTTCGCGAAGTGCTTTCCATCCTCTAATCCGCCATTGCAGGAATTGCCATGATACGCCGGTCCGGGGTGCACGCCACATTCCGGGTCCAAGTTCCGTAGTCGATCAAGGCAAGACGCAACCGCGCGCGCGATCGCGCGTCACGCCCTCGGAACGAGTTTGCCGACCCGCCAGATTAGCCGGACGGCCGGCTCGGCGTCCGCCGCCTGATACCGGCAATGCACGCCGACGCCCGCCACCCACACCAGCTCATCGCCGCAGAACAGCAGCGGGAGGCGGCCGCGCTGCCACGGTGGAATGTGCGCTTCCTGCAGGAGGTTCTTGAGACTGCGCCGCGGGCGGCGGCAATCCGGCTGCAGGCGCTCCCCCCCGCGCCGCACCCGAATCGTCACCGGGTGTCCGCGCAGCCGGACAAGGCTGATCCCGGCGCCGCGTGCCCGCGTCATGGCCAGCACCCCGCCCAGCTCCGGCAGCGCGATTTCCTTCTCACCGCGCCACCGCCGCGTATAGCCCGCAGGAAGCTCCTTCCGATCTCCCACTACCTGCAGCCGGTTCTCGAATCGCCTCAACTCGAAACCCCCCAGCCCGATCCGCACGCGAGCGTCCTGCTTCGCGGTTAGCGCTTGCCGCAGGGCCTCGTCAAGCCGCTCGGTGTTGGGCATGGGCACGCCATGGCGGGCGAGCAGGTATCGCAGGAGGTTTCGCGCGCGGGCCGGCGGCAGGCGGCACAATGCGGCCACTGACAGCATTCCGTCCTCCAGGTGGCCGGCGGCATCGCTCGCACCCAGCTCATCGAGCACGCGCGCAGCCTCCGCGAGGTGGCCCGCGGCGCGCGCAAGGGTAGCCCGATAGGCGGGAAAGCGCCGCGCGATGACCGGGAGCACCTCGTGTCGGATGAAGTTGCGCTGGAAATAGATGTCCTGGTTGCTCTCGTCCTCGATCCACTTGAGT
>DASWIC010000215.1:0-3326 GCA_036397875.1 Burkholderiales bacterium | reverse complement strand
CGGACCTCGCCCGCTTCGTAGAGCCCGGCGCGCGCGCCGAGCGCGCCCGCGACGTTGGACGGCGCGATGCCGCAGGCCTCGATATAGGTCGAGTATCCCAGGCCGCGGAGCTTCCCGCGCTTCTCGGCGTCCTTGCGCCGCGCTTCGAACCCCGCGACGTCGGCAAGCTTCAATGCTTCGGTGAGCGTCGCCTCATAATCGCCGGTGTCGTAGCACAGCGCGACCGGTGTTTGATACGGAAACTCCTTGATGAAATTGCGCCGGCGGATCTCGACACGGTCGATTCCCAGCTCGCGCGCGGCGGTATCCACCACCCGTTCCACCACGTAAGTTGCCTCGGGGCGCCCGGCGCCGCGGTAGGCGTCCACCGGTGAAGTATGGGTGAACACTGCCGTCACTTCGCAATAGATTGCCGGCGTCGTGTACTGCCCCGCGAGCAGCGTCGCGTAGAGGATGGTCGGGATGCAGGAAGCGAACGTGGAGAGATACGCCCCCATGTTGGCGGTGGTCATCACCCGCAACGCCAGGAATTTCCCGTTCTTGTCGAGCGCGAGTTCCGCCTTGGTCACATGGTCGCGGCCGTGCGCGTCGGACTGGAAGGACTCGATCCGCTCGGCGGTCCACTTGACCGGGCGGTTAATCTGGCGCGATGCCCAGGTGAGCACCACTTCTTCTCCATAGAGATAGATCTTGGAGCCGAAGCCGCCGCCGACATCGGGCGCGATGACGCGCACCTTGTGCTCGGGCAGCCCCAGCACGAACGCCGTCATCAGCAGCCGCTCGACGTGGGGATTCTGGCTGGTGACGTATAGCGTATAGGCATCGTCACCGGCGGCATAGCTCGCCACCGCCGCGCGCGGCTCGATCGCGTTGGGTATCAGGCGATTGTTGATGAATTCGAGCGTCGTCACGTGGTGCGCCGACTTGAAGGCGTTCTCCACCGCGGCCTTGTCGCCGAGCGCCCACACGTAGCAGGTGTTGTCCGGCGCGATGTCGTGGACGACGGGTGCCCCGGGTGCGCGCGCGTCGGCTGCCTTGACCAGCGCCGGCAGGACCTCGTAATCGACCTCGATCAGCTCGGCGGCGTCCTTGGCCTGGTTGAGCGTCTCCGCGATGACGACCGCAACCCGGTCGCCGACGTAGCGTGCCTTGCCCTGCGCGAGCGGGGGATAGGGCGGCTCCTTCATCGGCTTGCCGTCCATTCCGGTGATGAGCCAGCCGCAGGGAAGCCCGCCGACTTTGGCCTTTGCCAGATCGTCCCCGGTGTATACCGCGATGACGCCCGGCACCGAGCGCGCCCGCTCGAGGTCCATGCTGCGGATGCGCGCGTGCGCGTGCGGCGAGCGCAGGAAGAACGCATGCGCCTGCCCGTGCAGCGTGACGTCGTCGGTAAATCGCCCGCCACCCGTCAAGAAGCGGTAGTCCTCCTTGCGTTTGACCGGTTGTCCAATCAACGGCGTGCTCATGTTGTGCTCCTTGGATGCAGGGTCAGGCCCGGTCACCGTTTCATCGCGGCGGCGCCGGCGAGCACCGCCTTGACGATGTTGTGATAGCCCGTGCAGCGGCAGAAGTTACCCTCCAGCCCGGCGCGAACGGTCTCTTCCGAGGGATTGGGGTGCTTTTTCACCAGGTCGATCGCGTTCATCACGATGCCCGGCGTGCAGAAACCGCATTGCAGGCCATGGTGGTCGCGGAAGGCCGCCTGCATCGGGTGCAGCTCACCGTCCGCCGAGATGCCTTCGATGGTGACGACGTCCGCGCCCTGGACCTGGGCGGCGAGCACGATGCAGGATTTCACGGCGCGACCGTTGACGTGCACGGTGCAGGCGCCGCACTGGCCGGTATCGCAGCCGACGTGGGTGCCGGTCAGGGCAAGGCGCTCGCGCAGCAGCTGCACGAGCAGCGTGCGCGGGTCGAGCGCTGCGCTGACGGCTTTGCCGTTGACGGTCAAGGAAACGGAAATGTCCATCAAATCCTCCAGATGGGTTCGATGCTCGGCTGTAGTGGTACCGCGCGGGAATGGTTCTGATCAGCAGGGGCTTTTCAATCCATGCTACCCCCCTCATGCACCCGCCGCAACCACGTGGAGCCGGCGTGATCCAATCCCCCCTGCCCCCCTTTGTCAAAGGGGGGAGACATGATGAACATGTCGGGGGGATTTCATCAGGCATGCAGGCCAGCGCTATATTCGATAAAATATAGCCCTATCGAGACCAGCGGGAAGCCGGATATGGACAGCGTAGACCTGCAGGTGTTGAGAAGCGCGAGCGACTGGGTGAAGTCCGGACGCCGCGTGGTGATGGCGACCGTCATCAAGACGTGGGGCTCGGCGCCGCGGCCGATCGGCGCGCTCACGGCGATCCGCGACGACGGCATGGTGGTCGGCTCCGTTTCGGGAGGCTGCGTCGAGGACGACATGATCGACCAGGTCCGTACGGGCCAGCTCGTCCAGGACCGGCCGGCGACGACGCGTTACGGCGTCAGCGCGGAGGAGGCGAAGCGCTTCGGGCTGCCCTGCGGCGGGACGCTCGAGCTGGTGCTGGAGCCGCTCACCAAGGATAGCGGCCTCGCGGAGCTGCTCAAGCGCGTCGAGCGCCACGAGCTCGTGCTGCGGCGGCTCGACATGAAAACCGGAAAAGTGACGATCGGCCCGGCCAGGTCCAACGACCTGCTTGCCTTCGACGGGTCGACGCTCACCACGGTGCACGGCCCGCGCTGGCGGATGCTCATCATCGGCGCCGGGCAGCTCTCGACGTTCCTGGCGCAGATGGCGCAGGGCCTGGATTACCAGGTAACGGTCTGCGATCCGCGCGAGGAATACGCCGAAGGCTGGAACATCCCGGGCGTGGACCTGAAGCGCGGCATGCCGGACGAAGTGGTGACCGAGATGAACCTCGACGGCCACAGCGCGGTGGTGACGCTCACGCATGACCCCAAGCTCGACGACATGGCCTTGCTGGAGGCGCTCAAGTCGCCCGCGTTCTACATCGGCGCGATCGGCTCGAAAAAGAACAACGACGCGCGCCGCAAGCGGCTTGCGGATTTCGACCTTGCGCAGAATGAAATTGCCCGGCTGCACGGCCCGGTGGGGCTGAAGCTGGGAGCGAAGACGCCGCCCGAGATCGCGATTGCGATCCTGGCCGAGATGACCGCCATCCGCAACGGCGTGAAAGTCCCGGAGCTGGTGGAGCCGGACAAGGCGACCGTCGCCGGCTGCGTCACCTGACGAAATCCCCCCGGCTTCGCCACCCCCCTTTGTCAAAGGGGGGCAGGAAATCCACCGAAATGTTCATGTCTCCCCCTTCGACAAAAGGGGGTTGAGCATC
>DASWIC010000214.1:0-33112 GCA_036397875.1 Burkholderiales bacterium | reverse complement strand
CGTTGAGCCAGGACGCCCCGCCGCGCGGCGCCTCGTAACCCTTCAGCAGCGCGTCGATGTAGGGATGGGTGGCAGTAACGGTACTATTCATGCTGCCGCTCGTACCCAATCGTAACCGCGCGCCTCGAGCTCCTCGGCGAGGGCCTTGCCGCCGGTCTTGACGATGCGCCCGCCCTCCATCACGTGCACGAAGTCGGGCACGATGTAATTGAGCATGCGCTGGTAATGCGTGACGAGCACCACCGCGTTGTCCGGCGTGATGAGATGGTTGATCCCGCTCGCCACCACGCGCAGCGCGTCGATGTCGAGACCGGAGTCGGTCTCGTCGAGAATCGCGAGCCGCGGCTCGAGCAGCGCCATCTGCAGGATCTCGTTCCTTTTCTTCTCGCCGCCGGAAAAACCGTCGTTCACCGCACGATCGAGAAAGCTCGCGTCGATGTCGAGCAGTTTCATCTTCTCGCGCAGGTAGTCGTCGAATTCCAGGGGATCGAGCTCGTCTTTCCCGCGCTCCGCCTGCACCGTGTTGTAGGCGAGCCGCAGGAAGGCGCTGTTCGAGACACCGGGAATCTCGACCGGGTACTGAAAGCCGAGGAAGAGACCCGCGCGCGCCCGTTGTTCCGGCGCCAGCGCGAACAGGTCACTGCCGCCGTAGGCGGCGGTGCCGCCGCTGATCGCGTAGGCGGGATGGCCCGCGAGCGCCTTGGCGAAAGTGCTCTTGCCCGAACCGTTGGGGCCCATGACGGCATGCACCTCTCCCGCGCGCACGGTGAGGTCTATGCCCTTGAGGATCTCGACCCCCGCGACCTTGGCGCGCAGGCCTTTCACCTCGAGCAGGATCCTGGCGCCGGCGCGGATCATCCGACGCTCCCTTCGAGCTTCAGGCCCAGGAGCTTGGTCGCCTCCACCGCGAACTCCATCGGCAGCTGTTGGAACACGTCGCGGCAGAAGCCGTTGATGATCATCGAGACTGCCTCTTCCGCGCCGATGCCGCGGCTCGTGAAATAGAACAGCTGGTCCTCGCCGATCCTGGAGGTCGTGGCCTCGTGCTCGACCGTGGCGCCGTTGTTCTGCACCTGGATGTAGGGGAAGGTATTGGCGCCGCTCTTCGAGCCGATCAGCATCGAATCGCACTGCGAGTAGTTGCGCGCGTTCTCCGCGCGCGGCCCGATCTTCACCAATCCGCGGTAGCTGTTGTTCGACTGCCCCGCCGAGATGCCTTTGCTGATGATGCGGCTGCGCGTATTGCGGCCGATATGGATCATCTTGGTCCCGGTGTCGGCCTGCTGGTGGTGGTTGGTGAGCGCCACCGAGTAGAACTCGCCGATCGAGTTGTCGCCGAGCAGCACGCAGGACGGATACTTCCAGGTAATGGCGGAGCCGGTCTCGACCTGGGTCCAGGAGATTTTCGAATTCCTGCCCTTGCACAGCCCGCGCTTGGTGACGAAGTTGTAGATGCCGCCGACGCCGTTCTCGTCGCCCGCGTACCAGTTCTGCACCGTCGAGTACTTGATCTCGGCGTCATCCAGCGCAACGAGCTCCACCACCGCGGCATGCAGCTGGTTGGTGTCGAACTTGGGCGCGGTGCAGCCCTCGAGGTAGGAAACCGAGGCGCCTTCCTCGGCGATGATGAGGGTCCTCTCGAACTGCCCGGAGGACTCGGTGTTGATGCGGAAATAGGTCGAGAGCTCCATCGGGCACTTGACGCCCCTGGGAATGAAGCAGAACGAGCCGTCGGTGAAGACCGCGGAATTGAGCGCCGCGTAGTAGTTGTCGCCGGTCGGCACCACCGATCCCAGATACTGCCGCACCCGCTCGGGATGGTTGTGCACCGCTTCCGAGATCGAGCAGAAGATGATGCCGACTTCCGCCAGTTTCTGCTTGTAGGTCGTCGCGACCGACACCGAGTCGAAGATCACGTCCACCGCCACGCCCGCGAGCTTGGCCCGCTCGTTCATCGGCACGCCGAGCTTCTCGAAGGTGCGCAGCAGCTCGGGGTCCACCTCGTCCAGGCTCGCGAGCTTCTTCGGCTTGGGCGCCGAGTAGTAGATGATGTCCTGGAAGTCGATCTTCGGGTACTTGACGTTCGGCCACGTCGGCTCCTGCATGGTGAGCCAGTGGCGGTACGACTTGAGGCGGAAGTCGAGGAGCCACTCCGGCTCGCCCTTCTTCGCCGAAATGAACCGGATGGTGTCTTCGGAGAGCCCCTTGGGCGCCGTGTCGGCCTCGATCGGCGTGACGAAGCCGTGCCGGTAGGGCTGGTTGACCAGATTTTCGAGCACCGAGCTCATTACGCTTTTTCCTTGACGCTGAAGGACTCGCCGCAGCCGCACGTCGCATCCACATTGGGATTCGTGAACTTGAAGACCTGCTTGAGGCCCTCTTTCACGTAGTCGAGCGTCGAGCCGTCCAGCACCTCGAGGCTCTTCGCGTCCACCACCAGCTTCGCGTCGTGCGCCTCGAACAGGCGGTCGTCGGCCCGCACCTCGTCGGCGTAGTCGTAGGTGTAGCCGAAGCCGGAGCAGCCCACGTCCTTCACGCCCACGCGCAGCCCGATGCCGCGCCCGCGCCGGGCAAGCTGCTGTTGGATCTGCTTCGCCGCGTTTTCCGTCAGCTGTATCGCCATAATCTACCTCTCACCAGCGGCCTCAGATAGGCCGTCATCCAATAATAAATCCCATCGTTTCGGCCGCTCTGCGCGTCACCGGGGGTCACATCCCCCATCCCTCACTCCCGACCTCTCTCCCGAGTGGAGAGAGGAGGCTCGAGCCCCCCTTCTCCCCTTGGGAGAAGGGCGGGGATGAGGGGATTGGGGCCCCTGTTCCGCCCCTCGACGCGCTCCGTCATACCGCCATCGCCGTCAGGCTCCGCAGGCGCGAGACGACCGACTGGAGCGCCTGTAGAAATTCATCGATCTGCGCCATCGAGTTTCCCGCGCCCAGCGAGAAACGCACCGCCCCGCGGGCAAGTTCCGGATCTACCCCCATGGCGAATAGCGTCGCCGAGGGCTCGGGGTTTGCGCTGGAGCATGCGGCGCCCGGGGCGACCGCGTAGCCCGCCTTGTCGAGCTCGATTACCAGGGTTTCACCCATGATGCCCTTCAACGCAAAATACGACGTATTGGCGACGCGCGGTGCATCCTCCCCGAATATCACCGCGCCCATCTCGTGCAATCCGCGCTCCAGCCGCGCGCGCATCGCTTCCAGCCGCTGCGCGAGCTGCTGCATCCGCCCTGCCACAAGCTCGCACGCCGCCCCGAAACCGACAATGGCGGCGACGTTCTCGGTCCCGGAACGCAACCCCTGCTCGTGGCCGCCGCCGTGGATGATCGGGCGCAACTGCAGGCGCTTGTCGATGACGAGCGCCGCCGCACCCTTTGGCCCGTAGATCTTGTGCGCCGAGATCGTCATCGCGTGCACACCGAGCGCCCGGAAATCCACCGGTATCTTGCCCAGCGCCTGCACGGCGTCGGCATGCATCCACGCCTTGGCCGCCCGCGCGCGTTCGGCCACCGCCGGCACATCCAGCACCACGCCGGTCTCGTTGTTGACCAGCATCACCGAGACGATGCCGGTCGGCTCCTTGAGCGCCGCATCCACGTCGGCGAGCTCGATCTGCCCGTCGCGCGTTGCGGCGAGCTTTCTCACTTTCCAGCCCTGGCGTGCAAGTTCCTGCGCGGGCTTCGCAACGCAGGGGTGCTCGATCGCGCTCACCGCGACCTGCGTCGGCTTGAGATAGCCGGCCGCGCCCTTGATGAAAAGGTTGTTGGCCTCCGTGCCGCCGGAGACGAAGATCACCTGCGACGGCTGGGCGTTGACCAGTGCCCCGACCTGCTCGCGCGCCGTATTGACCGCCCTGCGCGCGACCGTGCCCAGCTCGTGCCGGCTCGACGCATTGCCGAATCGCTCGCGCAGGTACGGCAGCATCGCCTCGAAGACCTTGTCGTCGAGAGGCGTGGTCGCGTTGTGATCGAAGTAGACGTGATCCATTGGACCAGCGACGGGCAACGAGTGTCGAGTTTTTCTAGGCCGATACCGTGGTCGCGCGCTTGTTCGCCGGCACGCGCATGTCGTGAACCTGGGCAACGCCGGATTCGCGCGCCGTTTCCTTGGCCTTCTGGCTGTCCACCAGCTGGCGCAGGCTCACCGACCCGAGGTAATCGAAGATCCGCTCATTCAGCGCCGCCCACAGGTCGTGGGTCAGGCACTTGTGGTCGTCCTGGCAGTTTTCCTTGCCGCCGCACTGCGTGGCGTCGATCGGCTCATCCACCGCCAGGATGATGTCGGCCACGGACATCTCGCCCATGTCCTTCGCGAGGTGGTAGCCGCCGCCCGGTCCGCGCACGCTTTCCACCAGATGATGCCGGCGCAGCTTGCCAAACAGCTGTTCAAGATAGGACAGCGAGATCTTCTGCCGGCCGCTGATCTCAGCGAGCGTCACCGGCCCAGTGCCGTGATTGAGCCCGAGATCGATCATCGCCGTTACCGCAAACCGCCCTTTTGTGGTCAGTCTCATCGGCCACCTCTTAAAGTTTCATTAAATCAATATGATACAAAACTTTGATACACGACTAATTTTATCAACTATAGCTATCCCGAGTAAATCAGTCAACCATTTTATTCAGAGAGTTCTCGTCCAGCTGGTGCGCCGTCTGCTCGTCGATGCGCAGTCCCAGGCGCTGTAATTCCGAAAGGATGTGCTCGATGCGCCGGTCCAATTCGGCGCTGTGCCCGATCAGCTCGTGCAGCGCCCGCGCCATCGGATCGTTGAGGTCCTTCACGACCGCATAGGCCGCGAAGCGCCCGTCTTGCGGCTCGTGCGATTCAATAATGCGCGCCGGAATGCCGATTGCGGTCGCACCCGGTGGCACGTCCTTCACCACGACCGCGTTGGATCCGACCCGCGCGCCGTCGCCGATGACGATCGGCCCGAGTATCTTGGCCCCCGCCCCCACTACCACGCCCTTGCCAAGGGTCGGGTGGCGCTTGCCCTTGTTCCACGAGGTGCCTCCGAGCGTGACGCCGTGATAGAGCGTGCAGTCGTCGCCGATCTCGGCAGTTTCTCCGATGACGACGCCCATGCCGTGATCGATGAAGAAACGCCGGTGAATGGTTGCGCCGGGGTGGATTTCGATGCCGGTCAGCCAGCGTGACAGGTGGGAGACGAGTCGCGCCAACCATTTCAGGCCCAGCCGCCACAACCAGTGGCCCAGGCGATGAAACAGCATGGCGTGGAACCCGGGATAGCAGGTGATGACCTCCCAGGTATTCCGGGCGGCGGGGTCGCGTTCCAATACGACCGCGATTTCTTCTTTCAGCCTTGCGAACATCGTTTATGAATCAAGCAGAAGGGCTCGCAGCTTACGATACCCTAGTATTTTGGTCAACCTTTCGGCTTCTTCTTCGGATGGACCAGCGCCTTGATCACCCCGCGCAGGATATTCACCTCTTCCCTTTCCAGTTCCGCCCGGTTGAACAGCCGCCGCAGGCGCGGCATCAACTTCTTGGGATGCGCCGGATTGAGAAAGCCGTGCTCGACCATCGCGCGCTCCAGGTGCTCGAAGAAGCGCTCCAGCTCCTCGTGGGTCGCACGCGCGCGCGCCTTGCCGCCTTGCGGTGCCGATCCGAGTGCCGCCAGGCGCAGCTCGTAGGCGAAGAGCTGCACCGCGGCGGCCACATTGAGCGAGCTGTACTCCGGATTCGCGGGAATGGTCGCCAGCAGCTGACACCTGCCGACCTCGGCGGTGGTCAGGCCAAACGTCTCGTTGCCGAATACCAGTGCCGCGGGCTGCGAGCGCGCAACGTCAATAATGCGCGCCGCGGCTTCCCGCGCGGTGACCATCGGCACCGCGATCTCGCGCGGGCGCGCCGTGCAGGCGACGGTGAGGGCGGAGCCGGCGAGCGCGTCAGCCAGGGTCGGATGCACGCGCGCGTGGCGCAGCACGTCGGTCGCGCCCGAAGCCAGCCATTCGGCCTGTGGATCGGGAAAGCGCGCGGGCGCGACGAGATGCAGCCTTCCGAAGCCCATCGTCTTCAGCGCCCGCGCCGCCGCGCCGATGTTGCCCGGGTGCGCGGTCTCGCACATCACGAAGCGGATATTTTTGAGCGGATCGGCGGCCATCACCTACAATACGGCCCCTATGCATCCCATGTTGAACATAGCCGTGAGGGCCGCGCGCCGCGCCGGCAGCATCATCAACCGCGCAACCCGCAACCTGGACACAGTCGCCGTCCAGGAAAAGGCCGCGAACGATTTCGTCTCCGAGGTGGACCGCGAGGCGGAGCAGGCGGTAATCCGCACGCTGCGCGAAGCCTATCCTGGTCATTCGATTCTAGCAGAGGAGAGCGGCGCCACCGGGGAATCGGAATACCAGTGGATCATCGATCCGCTCGACGGCACCACCAATTTTATTCACGGCTTCCCGCAGTACTGCGTGGCAATCGCGCTGATGCACCGCGGCATCGTCACCCAGGCAGTCATCTACGATCCCGGTCGCAACGACCTCTTCACCGCGACGCGCGGGCGCGGCGCGTTCCTCAATGACCATCGCATGCGGGTCAGCAAGCGCCTCCATCTCGGGTCCAGCCTGATCGGCACCGGGTTCCCGTTCCGCCAGCTCGAGCACCTGGATGCGTACCTGGCGATATTGCGCGACATGATGGGAGGCGCGGCCGGGGTGCGGCGCGCCGGGTCCGCCGCGCTCGACCTGGCCTACGTTGCGGCGGGCCGGCTCGACGGTTTCTGGGAGTTCGGGCTTTCGCCGTGGGATATGGCGGCGGGAGCCCTGCTCATCATGGAAGCCGGCGGATTGGTGGGAGACCTGGCCGGTGAGAACCGCTATCTGGAAACCGGCAATATCATCGCCGGCAACCCCAAGATATTCGTGGAACTCCTGCACGCGATATCGCGGCACCTCACGCCGACGCTGAAGCAAGGGTAACGCGCGCCTTGGGGGCCGCCGTTCCCGCACTCGGCCGCCCTGCGGCACCGAGTCACGGCGGCTACCCCGCGATACTCGTGGAACTCCTGCACGCGATATCGCGGCATCTGACGCCCGCCCTCAAGCAAGGCTAGCGGCGCGAGTATCCCGCCTCTGGCCATCAGCGAGTGGCGGGGCGCAGTTCGGCAAGCTGCTTCGCCAGCGAGGGATCCAGCTGCGCGAGCGATTTCAGTGCCTGTTCGAATTCCGCCCGACGGCCGAGCCGCGCATAGGATCGCCCCAGCCCGAACCACGCCCGCGCAAACCCGCGGTTGAGCTGCAACGCCTCGCGGTATGCCGCTGCCGCGGGCAGGTCGCGATCGAGATCCGAATAGCTCTCGCCCAGCAGGAACCAGGTTTCCGCAGTGCCGTCGCGCACCCGGTGCGCATGGGTGAGTGTCTGCACGGCGCGTGCCGGCTGTTTCGCGTCGCGGTACGACAGGGCGAGCAGGCTCCATCCCAGCATCTCGTCCGGCGTCAGGCGCACGACCTCGCTGTAACACTCGATGGCGCGCGCGTGCCGGCCGGCTTGCGCGTGCGCATATCCCGCCACGGTCCACCAATCGGAATTGTTGCGGTCCTTCGCCAGGTTGTCCCCGGCAAGCTTGACCAGCCCGTCCCAGTCCTTCCGGGCTTCCAGCGCGGCGACGCGATTCCGGTTGCCTTCTTCCATGCCCTCCAGATGGCTCAGCAGGACCGAGACGGTGCCTTCGGGCAGCGCGGACAGCAGCAGACTCTGAGCCGGCGTGCAGCCGACGAGCGCCGTCAGCGCGAGAACGACACCCGCGCCACGCAGCCACTGCGCAAAAGGATTGCCCCAACGAGTCGAATTCGGAAGCGGCACTATCGGTATTGTATGCCCCTGTGCCCCGCACCCGTGCGGCGATGCCACCCCGGACCCTCGACGCGAAGCCGCATCTATAATATCCACGATGGAACCGGTATCGCCTGCCGGGAATCTCGCCAAGCACACGCCCATGATGCAGCAGTACCTCAGCATCAAGGCGCGCCACCCGGACATGCTGGTGTTTTACCGCATGGGCGATTTTTACGAGCTGTTCTACGACGACGCCGAGCGCGCCGCGCGGCTGCTCGACATCACGTTGACGCGCCGCGGCGAATCGGCCGGGGAACCGATCAAGATGGCGGGCGTGCCGCACCACTCGGTGGAGCAGTATCTCGCGCGGCTGGTGAAGCTGGGTGAATCGGTGGCGATCTGCGAGCAGATCGGCGACCCCGAAGCGTCGCGGGGCCCGGTCGAGCGCCAGGTCACGCGCATCGTCACGCCCGGCACGTTGACCGATGCGGCGCTACTCGAGGATAAGCGCGACAACCTGCTGCTCGCGGTTGCCCGCGAGCGCGCGACGCTGGGGCTCGCCTGGCTCTCGCTCGCCTCCGGGCACTTCGCAGTGATGGAGACCGCCGTCGGCAACATGACGGCCGAGCTCGAGCGGCTTGCGCCTTCGGAAATACTCGTCCCCGACGACGCGACGGCCGAGCTGTTGAACGGCTCGCCCGCTCCGGTGAAGCGGCTGCCGCCGTGGCAGTTCGAGATCGAGTCCGCGCGGAGCGCGCTCACGCGTCAGTTCGAAACGCATGATCTCTCCGGCTTCGGGGCCGCAGGCCTCACCGCCGCCCTGCGCGCCGCCGGCGCGCTGCTCGAGTACGCACGCTCCACGCAAGGTACGGCCATCGCGCACGTAAAGCACATGGTGGTGGTGGAGGAGCGCGCCTGGGTGCGGATGGATCCCGCCACCCGCCGCAATCTGGAGCTCACGGAGACCATTCGGGGAGAGGCGGCGCCAACCCTCTTTTCCCTGCTCGACACCTGCGCGACCGGGATGGGCAGCCGCCTGCTGCGCCACACGCTGCACCACCCGCTGCGCGACCGCGCCGCGCTCGCGGCGCGCCTGGGCGCGGTGACGGCGCTTGCCGGCGCGGGCGATGCGCCCTGGCGCGCGCTCCACGGCATCCTCAGGCAATGCGTGGACGTCGAGCGCATCACCGCGCGCATCGCGCTCAAATCGGCGCGCCCCCGCGACCTCTCCGGGCTGCGCGAGACGCTCGATCTTCTGCCCGCGCTGTTCGAGGCGCTCGAATCGCGCCGCGCGCCGCGCCTCGCCGAGCTCGCCCGGGCGCTCGCGCCGCAGCGTGAGCTCGGCGCTCTGCTCGCGGCCGCGATCAAGGCGCAGCCGGCCGCGGTCCTGCGCGAGGGCGGAGTCATCGCCGACGGCTACGACGCCGAGCTCGACGAGCTGCGCGCGATTCAGTCGAACTGCGGCGAGTTCCTGGTGCAGCTGGAGTCCCGCGAACGGACGCGCACCGGCATCGCGAATCTCAAGGTCGAGTTCAACCGGGTGCACGGCTTCTACATCGAGGTGACGCGCGCGCAATCCGACAAGGTGCCGGACGACTACCGCAGGCGGCAGACGCTCAAGAACGCGGAGCGCTACATCACGCCGGAGCTGAAGACGTTCGAGGACAAGGCGCTGTCCGCGCAGGAGCGGGCGCTGGCGCGCGAGAAGATGCTCTACGACCGCCTGCTCGAGCAGCTCGCGGCGCATGTTCCGGCGCTGCAGCGCGCGGCAGCCGCGCTCGCCGAGGCCGACATGATCTGTGCGTTCGCCGGGCAGGCGGCGCAGTCGGATTACTGCGCGCCGGAGTTCACCGATGAGCCGTTGATCGAGATCGACGCCGGCCGTCACCCGGTGGTGGAGCGCCAGGTCGAGCATTTCATTGCCAACGGCGCGCGGCTGTCGGGCGCGCGCCGGCTGCTGATCATCACCGGCCCCAACATGGGGGGCAAGTCCACCTATATGCGGCAGGTGGCGTTGATCGCGCTGCTCGCGCATTGCGGCTCGTACGTCCCGGCGCGGCGCGCGCGGCTCGGGCCGCTCGATGCGATCTACACCCGTATCGGCGCGGCCGACGATATTGCCGGCGGGCGCTCGACCTTCATGGTGGAAATGACCGAGGCCGCCTTCATCCTGCACCATGCCACGAGCTCGAGCCTGGTCCTGATGGATGAGATCGGGCGCGGCACTTCCACCCTCGACGGGCTCGCGCTGGCATGGGCGATCGCCCGGCATCTCGTGGAGAAGAACCGCAGCCTCGCGCTCTTCGCCACCCACTACTTCGAGATGACGCGGCTCGCCGCGGACTCTCGCGAGATCGCCAACGTCCATCTCGACGCGGTGGAGCACAAGGATCAGATCGTATTCCTGCACAACGTCGAGGACGGCCCGGCCAGCCGGAGCTACGGACTCGAGGTCGCGGGGCTTGCCGGCGTCCCGGGATCCGTGATCCGCGCCGCGCGCAAGCGCCTCGCCGAGCTCGAGGAGCACGGCCTCGCGGCGGGCCCGCAGCGCAACCTCTTCGGGCAGGGCGCAACCGCGGCGCGCGAGGAGCCTGCTGCGGAGGAACACGCGGTGATCGAACGGCTGCGCGAGCTCGACCCGGACGCGCTGACGCCCAAGGAAGCGCTGGAACTGCTCTATCGCCTGCGCCGCCAGCTCGACGAGTGAAACAACCTCTCACCGGTGCCATTGCGGGCGCCGCGCTGTGCGCCGCGCTCGCGGCGAGCGCGGCGGATTTCACTTTCGGCGCGTTCGGCGACACGCCCTACACGTGGTTCGAGGAAGCGAATTTCCCGGCATTGCTGGACGACATGAACCGCGAGGATCTCGCGTTCGTGGTGCACGTCGGCGACTTCAAGGCGGCCCGGGCGCCCTGCAGCGACGAGCTGTTCCGCCAGCGCAGGGAATGGTTTGACACGATCCGTCACCCGTTCGTCTTCGTCCCGGGCGACAACGAATGGACCGACTGCGGCGGATTCCAGGCGGGTGGCTACGAGCCGCTGGAGCGGCTGGCGAAGCTGCGCGAGCTGTTCTCCCCGGGCGAGGAAAGCCTCGGGCAGCGCAGGATCGGGCTCGCGCGCCAATTGCCGCAGTACCCGGAGCACGCGCGCTGGCGGCACGGCAACGCGCTCTTCGTGACGCTCAACGTGCCCGGCAATGCCAATAACGCCCGCCACATGCCAGAGGAATTCCGTAGACGCAGCGCTGCGGTGGCCGGCTGGCTCGAGCAATCGTTCGATCTCGCGCGCCGGGACCGGCTGCCGGCGGTCGTCCTGTTCATGCAGGCGAATCCCTGGGCCGCGCCGACCGGCCGCTATTTCGGGTATCGCGAGCTGCTCGCGACGCTGGCGAAGGAAACCCTCGGTTTCGAGGGAGAGGTGCTGCTCGTGCACGGCGATACGCACCGCTTCCGCGTGGATTCGCCGCTCCGTGACTCCGCGACGGGCGCCCCCGTTGCTAATTTCACGCGCGTGGAGGTGTTCGGGAGCCCCGGGATGAACTGGGTGCGGATCCGCGTCACGGACGACGCCGGGCGGATCGGTTTCGAGGTGACGCCGGGAAACTGATCAGTGATGGTGGCCGTGGGCGCCATGAACGTGCCCGTGGGCGATTTCCTCGGCGGTTGCCGCCCGCACCGCGGTCACGGTGCACGTGAACTGCAGTGTCCGCCCGGCCAGCAGGTGATTGCCGTCCACCACGATCTTGTCCTCGGCCACGTCGGTCACGGTGTAGACCAGCTTCGTGCCGGATTCGACCCCGCGCCCCTCGAACCGCATGCCGACGGCGACGTCGGCGGGAAACTTGCCGCGCGGCTCCCGATGCAGCAGTTCCGCGTCGTACTCGCCAAACGCGTCATCCGGCTCGAGCCGGACGCGGCAGCTGTCGCCGACGCTTTTCCCGGCCAGCTCCCGCTCCACCAGGGGAAAAATGCCGTCATAGCCGCCGTGAAGGTACTCGATGGGATCGTCCGTCCGCTCGATGATCTTGCCGTCGGCATCGGTGAGCTCGTAGGTGAGCTCGACCACGGTATCCTTGCCTATCTGCACTTGCCGATGCTTCTCAGCAGCCCCAGCACTTCCTGCGCGTGTCCGCGCGCGCTCACGCCGTAGAGCGCGTGCTTCAACACGCCTTTGCGATCGATGATGAAGGTGGAACGCACGACGCAGGGCTTCTTCCTGCCATCCACTTCCTTGTCGAGCACCACCCCGTAGCGGCGGCAGACGTCGCCGTCCACATCGGCGAGCAACTGGACGGAAAGCCCGTGCTTGTCCCGGAAGGCGCCGTGCGAGAGGCAGTCGTCCATGCTCACCCCCACCACCACCGCCTTGAGGGCGTCGAAGTCGTCATCCATTTCGCTGAACTCGATCGCCTCCCGCGTGCAGCCGGGCGTGTCGTCCTTGGGGTAGAAGTAGAGCACGACATTGCGGCGATTGCGGAAGCTGTCGAGGCTCACCATCTTCATGTCGGCGTCGGGCAGATCAAAGCCGGGCGCGGGCTGTCCCGGCTGCAGCGTGGCGGACGGGTTCAAGGTTTCCGGAAACATGTCGGAGCCTGTGGCTATTTCCATTTTGGGAACATTTGAACGCCGCGGTCAAGCGCTTTTGCCGAAAGATCTCCGGGCACCTTGGTCCGTGCCCGGATTCATCGTGTTGCATGACGAAACCGCGAACCTCTGACACAATTCGGCACGGCATTTCATCATGTCTGAAGCGTTTATCCCCGGCGGCCTGTCGGCAGGCGGCTTCCTGCGCCGCCACTGGCAAAAAAAACCGCTGCTGGCCCGCGGCGCCCTGAAGGAATGCGCCGGCATCGTGCAGCCGGCCACCCTGTTTGCGCTTGCCGGGCGCGATGATCTCGAGTCGCGACTGGTGCGGCACCAGGGTCGGCGCTGGACGGTGCGGCACGGACCATTCAAGCCGCGCGATTTCAGGCGCCTGCCGCGCGCGGGCTGGACGCTGCTCGTGCAGGGGGTAAACCATGCGCTCCCCGCGGCGCAGAAGCTGCTCGACAAATTCGCATTCATCCCCTATGCGCGCCTCGACGACCTGATGGTGAGCTACGCGCCCCGGGGAGGCGGTGTCGGCCCACATTTCGACAGCTATGACGTGTTCCTGCTGCAGGGCGAGGGCCGGCGGCGCTGGCGCGTCAGCCGCCAGCGCGACCTCGCGCTCGTCGACGGCGCGCCGCTCAAGATACTGCGCCGCTTCCAGCCGGCGCGCGAATGGATATTGCAGGCCGGGGACTTGCTCTACCTGCCGCCGCGTTGCGCGCACGACGGTGTCGCGTTGAGCGACTGCATCACCTATTCGATCGGCTTCCGGGCGCCCGGCGCGCAGGAGCTCGGCACACGCTTCCTGGAATTCCTGCAGGACGAGCTTCGGCTCGACGGCGTCTACCAAGACCGCGGATTGACGCCCGCGCGCCACCCGGCACGGCTCGCCGATGAGATGGTGCGCAAGTTGTGCCGCATGCTTCGGCGCATACGCTGGAGCGAGGCGGACGCCGTGCGTTTCATCGGTTGCTATCTCACCGAGCCCAAGGGCCACGTGACGTTCACCCGGCCGAGCCGTCCCGTGACCGAGCGCGCGTTCGCGGCACGGGCGGCACGCGGCGGCGTGCGCCTCGCGCCTCCAACCCGCATGCTGTTCCGGGGCGCAACGCTGTACGTCAACGGGGAAGCGCATCTGCCCGCAGCCTCCGCCGCGAGGTGCCTCACCCGGCTCGCCGACAGGCGTGCGCTGCCCCCGCTTGCCCGGCTCGATCGCGAGACGGTCCAGTTGCTGTACCAGTGGTACCGCGCCGGATATCTTACAATCGGTGACGAATGACGAAATCCCCCCGCGCTGCGCGCACCCCCCTTTGTCAAAGGGGGGACAGGTGGCCCCGCGCTGCGCGCACCCCCCTTTGTCAAAGGGGGGCAGGGGGATTGATTGACCGATGAGGGGAAACGAAAAAGGCCCAATCGTCGAGCGGAGCGGAAACCTGCCGAACGCCGAGTACCGGCGGTTCGAGGGCCTTCGCGAGTACGAGGCGCTGATCGACACCCTGATCCCGCAGACCCAGCGCGCCATCCGGGTATTCGACAGAACCTTGTCGCGCGCCTGGAACGCGTCCCACCGTTACGAAGCGCTGCGCCAGTTCCTGCTGGCGAACCGCGTCAACCGGCTGTTCATCGTCGTGCACGATGCCGAGCCGATCGAGCGCGAGTGCCCGCGCGTGGTGGACCTCGTCAGGCAGTTCAGCGCCGCCGTCCGCATCCACGCAACGCTCTCCCCGGCGAAGCGCGTCTATGACCCGTTTATCGTGTTCGATGCCACTCACTACGTGCACCGGTTTCATTACCGCTACCTGCGGGCGGCGCATGGCGCCAACGATGTCATCGGGGCGCAGCAGCTGCTCGACCGTTACGCCGAGATCTGGGAAGCATCGGCCCACGCGGTGGGCGCGGGAACCAGCGGCCTCTGAACGGCCGTGACTGGTGACTCGTGACTGGTGTAGGCTTCCGTTAACAACAAGATGAAGATCACGAGAATCCAGACCCAGGTCGTGCGCGTTCCGGTCGACGAGCCGCTTGCCGGGGGACCGGCCCAGCCGGGCGCGACTCGCGATTTCGTCACGTTGCGCGTGGGCACCGATGCCGGGATCGAGGGCATTGGCTACACCTTTTTCGGCGCGGCGCTGACCGTGGCGCTCAAGAGCGCGGTTGACGCGCTCGGGGAGCTCGCGATCGGAGAGGACCCGCTGCGCACCGAGGCGGTCGCGGCCAAGCTGCGCACCGCCGCCGCCGGCTCCGGCCCGGGCGGCATCCTCACGCTCGCGCTCTCGGCGATCGACATCGCGCTGTGGGACATCCGCGGCAAGGCGCTCAACCTGCCGCTGTGGCAGATGATCGGCGGCCATCGCGAGCGCGTGCCCACCTACGCCAGCGGCGCGCTGATGCGCACGTTTCCCCTGGAACATCTCGTCAAAGCGGCGCCGCGGCTGGTCGAGAAGGGCTTCCGGCAGATGAAGACTCAGCTTGCGCTGCCGGGCGAGACCTCGCCGGCGATCGAGGTCGATCGGATACGGAAGATTCGCGCGAGCATCGGCCCGGACGTCGACCTCATGTGCGACATCAACCAGCGCTGGCGCGTGGAACAGGCCATCGACATCGGCTCCCGTATCGAGGACGTGCGCCTCTACTGGCTCGAGGACGTCACCACCGCCGACGACTACCAGGGGCTCGCCCGGGTGACGGACGCGCTCGCGACGCCGGTCTGCGGCGGCGAGTACCTCTACGGCCCGGCGCCGTTCCGTCAGATGCTGGAAGCGCGCTCGGTGGACATCGTCATGATCGATCTCATGCGCGCCGGCGGCATCACGCAGTGGCTCAAGATCGCCGGCATGGCGGAGGCATACAACCTGCCGGTGGTGAGCCACCTGGTGCCCGAGATCCACATCCACCTCATCGCCGCCGTGCCGAACGGATTGACGGTAGAATATATGCCCTGGACGTTCAGGATCTTCGAGGACGTCCCGGTACCAGACAAGGGGGAGCTCGCCGTGCCGCGCAGGCCCGGCCTGGGGCTAAAATTCGACGAAGCGGCGCTGAAGCGCTACGCGGCCTGATGAACAACGAAATCCACCGTCCCGACCTGGGCGATCGGCTCGCATTCCTGCGCGCGTTCCTGCGGAGCCCGCGCCAGGTCGGCTCCGTCGTGCCCAGCTCGCGCTTTCTCGAGCGCCGGCTGGTCTCGCTCAGCGCAGTTGCCCAGGCCAGGACGATCGTCGAGCTCGGACCCGGCACGGGCGGCACGACGCGCGCCATCTTGCGCGCGATGTCGCAGCATGCCCGCCTGCTGTGCATAGAGATCGATCCGGCGCTGCACGGGCTGCTGCGCAGAATCAACGATCCGCGACTCATCGCGCACCTGGGCAGCGCCGAGAATCTGCCGGAAATACTCTCACTGCATGGATTGCCGGCGCCGGACGTGGTCATCTCGGGCATCCCGTTCACCACCATCGACCGCACGGTGGCCCGGCGGATACTGGACGGTCTTTCGGCGGTCCTGCACTACGGCGGATATTTCGTCGCCTACCAGTTGCGCGACCGGGTCGCCCAACTGTGCGGTCCCCCTCTGGAACTGACGAGCGTCGAGCTGGAACTGCTGAACGTGCCGCCGATGCGCGTGTTCCGCTGGCAGAAGAACGGGGTGCGGGCCGACCGCGAATCGGCCGCCGCGGCGCGCCGGTGACGGAAGCGGCATGAAGCGACGCGTCGTGCGCACGGACAAGGTGCCGCCGGCGCGAACGACCTTTCAGGCGGCGGGCCTGGTCGCGGGCGCACGCGTCGAGATCAATGCCATCGCCACCGTCTAAGAACTAGCGGATTTCCCTCCATGGAAATCCGTCGTCCTGCGTCGCAATACCGATCCATTCCGGCGCGCAGCCGAGCGCGCCGGCCAGGGCCGCGCGCGCAAGTTCCGGCGTGTTGTTCGTCTGCGAAAGATGGGCCGCGACGAGGTGCTGCAGCCGGCTGCAATCCATCGCCCCCACCAGCTCGGCCGACGCCGCATTGGCGAGATGCCCCAGCCGGCCCGCGATCCGGTTCTTCAAATGCGCGGGATACGGGCCGCTGCGCAGCATGTCGGGATCGTAATTGCACTCCAGCACGAGCGCGTGCGCCCCGGATAGCGACTGCGCGATGTGCGGCGTGGGCTCGCCCGTATCGGTCAGCACGCCGAGCCTGGCCGCGCCATCCGTGAGCACGAACTGCACCGGCTCACGCGCGTCGTGCGGCACCGGGAACGGCCGTACTTCGATGCCGTCTATGGCAAACGTCGTATAGGGGTCGATCAGGACCTTGCGCGGGATCGAACGGCCTTCCGCACCCAGGGCCGAGAGCGTTCCGCGCGTGAGGTACACCGCGATATTGAAGCTCGACGCGAGCTTTGCGACACCTCCGCCATGATCACCGTGCTCGTGGGTGACGATGATGGCATCGAGACTCGACGCCTCCAGGCCGATCCGCGCCAGCCGTGAAGTGATCTCGCCCGGCGCGAAACCGCAGTCGAGCAGAACGCGGGTGCCGCCGGACTCGATGAGCAGGGCGTTGCCCTGGCTGCCGGAGCCGAGTGACGCAAAACGCATCACTTATTTCAGTTGCTCGTAGAGCAGCGCCAGGATGCGGCCCGCGGTGTCGGATTGCTCCCGCGCGCCGTCCTTGTTGAGGACGTTGATCTGGCAGCCCGCCGAGTTGCCGTCCTTGACCTGGATGCGGAACTGATCGCTGGGCTTCGGCTTGTCGCTGCCCCAGAACTTGAGCTTCGACAGAAATCCCTGCTCGGTGCCCTTGCCGTCGCCCTGCGGGTCGATGTAACGAACGTAGTAGAGGCCCTTGGCGCGGTCGCGGTCCTCGACCGTGAAGCCGACGCGGTCCAGGGCGAGGCCGACGCGCCGCCAGGCGCGGTCGAACTGCTCGTTCAGGGCCAGCGTACCGGCGCCGTCGTCCCCCCGCGACAGCGTCGCGCGCGGCGCGACGGGCTGGGCGGAAGCGACCTGGGCCTTGGCCTGCGAGTCGTCGACCCCGAAGCGCACCATCAGGCGCCCCAGCATCTCGGCCTCGAGATCGGGGTTGGACGGGCGCGGCTGCCAGCGGGTATCGGGAACGTCCGTGCTGCTTGAACCGACGATCACCTCTTCCATGCCGCGGTGGCTGATGTAGATCTCGGTGGTACCAGGCTGGGTGCCGCGCTCGAGCCGCGTGCGGAACTTGTCGCGCTCGCTCGTGGTGAATACCTGGTCGAGAGCCCAGGTCAGGAACTGGCGCACCACGCCGATATTCTTGAGGTAGGCGCGCTTTTCGGTCCAGTCGGTCTCCATGACGCCCGCCTCGGGAACTTCGACGTTGACGATGAAGCCGCTCTCCTGCCAGAAATCCTTGGCCGTCAACCAGACCTGGTCGGGCGCGCCCTTGACCACCAGCCAGCGCTGGCTGCCGTCACGCACGACGCGCGCGCCCGCGAATTGAGGCAGCACGCCGATTCCGCCCGCGCGCGGCTTCCCGGCGCGTTCACGGCTGTAATCGGAAAAGGTTGCGGTGCCCGTCGGGTTGATGTCCGGCACCTTGAAGCGGTCGTCGCCCCCCGGTCGCATCAGATCGGGCGGCACTTCGAGCGGAGCCGTCTGGCCCGCCGATTTGTAATCGACCTTCTTCCCCTCAAACCAGCTGCACGCTCCCAGCGCCGCGCAAGCCACGATGCACAGGATGCGGCGCGCCGTTTCAAGCGGCGGCATAGCGTTCTTCCCTCACCTCCGCACGAATGCCCGCGTGGCGCATCGCTTCCCGCACCTGCTCGTGGCAGGCGACCGACAGTGGCGTCAGGGGCAACCGGATGCCGCCCGGGATGAGCCCCATCTGCTGGGCCGCCCATTTGACGGGAATCGGATTGGCCTCGAGGAACAGATTGCGGTGCAGCGGCAACAAGCGGTCGTTGACTTCGCGCGCCCGGGTCGTGTCGCCGGCGAGCGCGGCCGCGCACATGTCATGCATCAGGCGTGGCGCGACATTTGCCGTGACCGATATCACCCCGCGCCCACCTAGCAGCATCAGGGCAAGCCCCGTTGCATCGTCCCCACTAAAGACGCAGAACGTGCGCGGCAGGCGGCGGATCAGGTCAGATCCGCGCTCGAGGTTGGCGGTCGCGTCCTTGATGCCGGTGACGTTGGGAACCTGGGCGAGCCTCAGCACCGTCTCGTTTTGCAGATCGGCCACCGTGCGCCCCGGCACGTTGTAGACGATCATCGGCAGGTCCACCGCCTCGGCGATCGCCCTGAAGTGGCGGTAAAGCCCTTCCTGAGTCGGCTTGTTGTAATAGGGAACCACCGACAGCGTGTAGTCGGCACCGGCCTCCTTCGCGTAGGCGGAGAGCTCGATCGCCTCGCTGGTGGCGTTCGCACCGGTGCCGGCGACGACCGGGAACCGCCCCGCCACGTGATCCACGGCGGTCTTGATGAGCAGCCGGTGCTCGTCCCAGTCGACCGTCGGCGACTCGCCGGTGGTTCCGACCACCACGATGCCGTCGGTGCCCTCCTTGATGTGCCAGTCGATCAGCCGGCGAAAGGCGTCGAGGTCCAGCTCGCCGTCCTCGCGCATCGGGGTAACGATTGCGACCAGACTACCCTGGGGTGCGGCCATTTACCGGATTTCCCTTACAAAACAGAGGCAGGTAACGCGCCAGCGCCATGATTCTACTCCATCCGGCGGGCGCCGGATAAGGCTCTGACCGCGTGACGGCGGGATTGTTGCGGAAAACCGGCGGAGACGCCGGTCAGCCCTGCTGGGACCGGTAGAAGCTCGTCAGGAACCCCTCGACATCGGCCGCCGCCAGATTTGTGGCGAGCTCGCCGGAGGCCTCAGCCGACTCGATAAGGGTCGCCGCGAGCGGATTCCAGCTCGCGCACAACACCTCCAGGCCGTACTCGGCAGGTTCGCCTTGCGCGGGTTTGTCGAGTGTCGGTTCCATGTCGTTACTCTATAACGCTTGACTCGAAAAAAGGTTGAATGGCTCTGCAGCTCGCGCATTTTCCTCGCGCGATGTTGCACCATTGCGACAGCAGTCAATCGTACGCGCGAGCAACGAGAATTGCCTGTGTGTGGTGTCCCATCAGGCGATGGGATACCTCTCCTACGATACGGCCGGTTTCGTCGCGCAGATGCGCTGAACGACGGCGGGCCTGGGTTCGGATACCTCCAGCTCCTCGTAGGCGATCACCTTCAGGCGGCCGCGGACGGTCTCGAGCAGCTCCCCAGGCCTGAGGAGGAAGTCGGGGTTGGACGGCCGCCCGAAACGCTCGTTGCCGGCGGCGAAGGTTTCGTAGATCAGCACCCCCCCTGGCGCCAGGGCCGCCAGCAGGCGAGGAAGGAGGGGGCGGTGCAGGTAGTTGGCAACCACGATGCCGGCGAACTGCTGGCCCTCATAGGGCCAGGGCCCAGCCTCGATGTCGGCGCACCGGGGCATTACGCCCGGCACATCCGCCAACCGCGCCACCGAGTCGGGGTCCCGGTCCACGGCGTCCACGGGGTGCCCGCGCGCGGCGAAACAGCGGGCATGCCGCCCGTTCCCGCATGCGACGTCGAGGACCCGACCGCCGGTTGGAACGAGGCTCGCCCAGCGGGCCACCCACGCCGATGGGGTGCGCAGGTCGTGGGGGTCACCCGTCATGATGGAGCGTGACCGCCCCCACTATCTCCGGGATTCCCACCAAAGTCCTGCGGCCAACACGCCGGCAATCAACAGGCCCAGGACACTGGTCCAGGTCGGGACGTCGGCTCCAACGATGGTCACCGCCCAACCGTAGATCAAGCGCAACAGGTGTACGAGCGCCACCAGGGCGAAAATTGCCGCTGCGACGACTGTAAATGGCTTGTTCATGCGAATCTCCCTCACGCAGCCGGGCGCGTCCCCCAGACAAAGAGATGAACCTGGCCGCCAACGAAGCGCTTGGCAGCAAATTCCGCCCGGAGCGCCTGGACCCAACGCGCCTGCTCGTTGCTCGTGATTGCGCCCGTCTGGACTGCCACCTCGGCGGAACGCTCGGCGCGGTTGGCATAGTAGCCTCCGGATTCGAGCGGCATGAACCCCCGCATCTTGACGTCGATGATGCCTAGGTCGGCGAATCGGGCCGGAAGCTCGCGCACGAGCCAGCCGTTGACCCACCCCTGGTCGGAGTACGCGGCCACGATCCTTCGCGTCAACTCGCGGTCGGGGTGCGCAAACAATGTCAAATCCCCGTCGACGTCGAACGCGCCGACATGGCCACCCGGTCGCGTCACGCGGACCATCTCTGCGAGGGCGCGTCGGGGATCGGGGACGTGCGAGAGTGTTGTCGCCGCCACCACGGCATCGAACAACGCATCAGGAAACGGGAGGGCTCGACAGTCGCCTTCCTTGAACTCGATTGTTGCGCCGAGACCGGCTTTGTTCGCAAGCTCGCGGGCTACCTTGAGCAGCGCGGCGCTCGCATCCAAGCCAACCGCTTTTCCGCTCGGCCCGACCCGTTGAGCGAGCGCGCGCGTCACTGCACCGCTTCCACAGCCCACGTCGAGCACGCGTTCCCCCGGCGCGACACCGAGCAGCCTCACGTACTCGTCGCGTGCCGCAATCTCGCTTTCGGCCCCGGCACGAAGTTCGAGCCGCGCGGCGTGTTCGCGCGCCTCCCTATCGTCAAGCCGACTACTGTCGCGCCAGACGCTCAGCCGTCCAAATTCCACTGGCCCAGGCTGCTGTTGATTCTGCCCACTCATCCGGAACTTCTTCCAGTCGCGGCGACGCCAGCTCGATCGCTTCCGCCGCGAACATCGCTATTTCTTCTTCTTGGGAGCGTCTGCGGGATCAAGGTAATGGAGGCCCCACGGACCCACGCCATGAATCTGGATAATCGATGCTTCGTTCTTCGTGTAACCAAACATGGGCATCCCGATGGGAACCATGAAGCCATCGCCGCGCTGATATGCCGCGGCCTTTGCAGGCTCGTACTTGTCACCGATCGCAAAGTAGAACGTTCCCGAGAGGACCGTTACGCGCTCCACTGCCGGATGCGTGTGAACGCCAACTTTCAAGTTCGGTGGAAGCATGAGCCTCATGGTGAACGGCGCAGCTGCTTTCAGGTTGCCCTCGAGCACCGCGATTTTCGCCCCGGGTCCGACCGATGGGGCATCGGCCCACTTGATCTCGGATGCTTTGACAGAAATGAAACTGGTTCCTTTAGTGGGGGAATCCGCCCGGGTGACCGATGCTGTAACCATTCCCGCCGTCACCACTGCCGCAACAACAATATTTCTAAGTATATTCATTCTGGTCTCCTATTGGTTTAAGTCAAACAAATTCACTTATGCGCAATGAAGTTTGCGCCGCGTACTTCGTATTTGCGCGCCACACGCTCCTTGGTCGTCCCCGAGAAGCTGTCAAAAAAATGATTCGCACGCGCGCTGCGGAACCCGGCTTGCTGCAGCGCTTCGATCATCTCTGCAACCTGCAGAGCACCGGCAATTCACCCGGTCCACAGGTCAATATCGTTTCGAGCGTCCTCGGACAGATCCCTGCCGACGACGATGTCCGCGAATTGCAGTCTGCCGCCCGGTTTCACCACTCGATACAGTTCCGTCAAGAGCGCCGCCTTGTCGGGAGCGAGATTGATCACGCCATTGGAGATCACCACGTCGACGCTGCCCGAGTCGATCGGCAAACCAGTGATATCGGCTTTCTCGAACCGCACATGATGGAGACCTGCTTCATTCGCGCCGGCACGCGCACACTCGAGCATTCCATCGGTCATATCGACGCCGACCACCGTTCCTGCCGGACCGACGCGCCTGCCTGCGAGGAGGCAGTCCATTCCCGCCCCTGAACCAATATCCACCACGGCTCCGCCGGGGGGCAGGCTGTCCATCAGGAATGGATTGCCGACACCGGCAAACGGTGCGGTAGCGATCTGCGGCAAGGCGTTGAGCTCCGCAAGATCGTAGCCCAAGAGCCGCGCGGCGTACTCCGGGCCGCGATGGAAATGAAACTCACCCTGCGGGTTTTCGGCAACCTTGGCGTAGGTCGCCCTGACCTCGGACTTGAGCTTTTCTCGATCCAGACTGACAGGACATTCAATCGACATGGCGACCTCCTCCTGTTTTCAATATCCGTGCGTATCCGTTTTCATCTTTGAATCCAAACCGCTTTTGAGGAAAGTTACTTCCTCCTCGGGTCGTCGGCGGGGTTGAGATAAGTCAGGCCCCACGGCCCGACGCCGTGCAGCTGGATGACGGTATCTTCCTTGGTGTACCCGAACATCGGTGTATTGGGCGGCATGATTGCGACGCTCCCCGGGCCGAGCGCGCTCGTCTTCGCGCGATCGTACTGGTCTCCGTGCGCGAAATAGAAGGTACCCGAGAGCACCGTCACCCGCTCATAAGCCGGATGGACGTGCGTCGAGATTTTCGAGTTTTCGGGAATCCTGAGCCGGAAAGTGAATGGCACCGCCTGGTTGAGCGGGCCCTCGATCACGGCGATCTTCGCCCCAGGCGCGACTGCCGGAGCGTCAGTCCATGTAAGCTGCTCTGGCACGACCATATGCGGATGGCCCCCCGCATACAATGACTGGGCCGCCGCAGGAGCTGCTGCGCCAATGCCGAACGCGAAACCAATGGTGGAAATTCTGAGTAGAGCGGATGTGGTGGTCATGACTGTTCTCATTGATGTAAAGCCCAAGAACCGGGCACCATCAAGGACGCGCGACACGCTACTTCAGTTCCCGCTCGCTGCTCTCGCCAGCGCCGCCTCGCTTTTGCGCCGCCCAAGGATATCGAGCGCGACGCCGGCCGCGAGCAGCACAAAAGCGACGAGCTCGAAGCGGGCGCTGTAGTCCACGAACTGCACGTAGGTGAGCGCCGCGGCACCGCCAACCGCAAACCCGGGCGCCGCGTAGCCTCGGTGGAGGCGCACACCGGCGGCGACCGCCGCCGCCGAGAGCGCGCCGAAGACGACGATCGTCCCGGCCCACAACGCCGGATTGATCGCCAGGGTGACGCCGGCGAGCGACAGCAACGCCGTTACAGCAAGCGTCCCGTAGCACGCGAGAAAGGAAAGGACCAGCGCAGCCGTCCCCGCCAATCCGCGCCGCGCGAGGGCGCGCAGCATCCGCCGCGGATCGGCACGTTGCAAAAGCTGCACCAGCTTCGAGGGCGCGGTCGCTCCGCGCTGCATCACGAACTCGATCGCGTGGGCGCCGAAGCGGTGCGCGATGTGCCGCGTCTCTTCGCTCGGGCTCAACGCGAAATAATCGTGGTCGCGCAGTACCGTCAGGTCCTTGAAGCCCGCATCGCTGAACATCGCGAGGTAATCTTCATGGATGCTGGCGCCGACGACACATTCGGCCCACAGCTTCGGGTCGGTCGCACAGTCCAGGGTCACCGGCCGGCGGATGACGATGTCGGCAATCTGAACGTGGCCACCGGGTCGCAGCACACGGAATATCTCCGCGACCGCCTTGCGCTTGTCGGGAACGAGGTTGAGCATGCCGTTGCTGGTAACCACGTCGATGCTCGCCGCAGGCAGCGGAATTTCCTCGGCGTTGCCCTCGATCACTTCTACATTGGCGATGCCGTGGCGCGTCACCAGCTCCCGGAGTCTCCGGGCCATCGCGGGGGTGATGTCGAGCGCGAAGATCCTTCCCCGCGGCCCGGCGAGACGCGCGGCGATCAGTGTATCCGTGCCCGCGCCAGCCCCGATGTCGAGCACCGTGTCGCCCGCACGGATTACCTCGGCGCGAAACGGGCAGCCCACGCCGGCGAATGCGCGCAACGCCTCCTCCGCGAGACCTTCCAGCAGCACTTCGGGGTAGCCGACCCGCCGACAGGCATCGCGTCCCACCGGAAAATGATACGGGCGCTCCGGCGCGACTGCGACCGAGGTGTACATCTCCTGTACCGCCGCGATCACTTTCTCGCGCGTAAAGCCGAAGATCGCGACCATCAACAGCCTATGCGGCCAGGGCAATCACGGGTGTGTCGTAGCCGGGTCCGGCGAATTCCTAGAATTCGTCGACCAGCTTCCTGATCCGCGCGCGCAGGCGCCCGGGCGCGGTACGGCTCCCGGCCGCGCGCAGTTTCGCTTTGAGCATTCTCTCGAACTCGGCGCGACTGAAACAGCCGCGACATTCCTTGAGATGCCGCTCGATCTCGGCCGCGGTGTTCGCATCCGTCTCGCGGTCGATATAGGCGAGGAGGTCCTTGAGCACGTCCTCGCAGGTTACGGTCGGCTTAGGCATTTTGCGCCTTTGTAGATCCGCGGCGATCGAGCAGCCCTGCATCCTGGGCATGCTGCCACAGGGCACGCTGCAATTGGGCGCGGGCGCGGGCGATGCGCGAGCGTATCGTGCCGATCGGAATTCCCAGCACCTGCGCCGCTTCCCCGTACGAACACCCCTGGACGTCGACGAGAACGATGGCAACGCGGAAGGCGTCGGGGAGTGCGTCGATCGCCCGGTCTATGTCTTCGCGCAGGAGCTTCGCAATCACCTCTTCCTCGGGCGTCGTCCACCATAGCAGGAACGGCTGATGCAGCTTTTCGAACAGCGAGAACGGCTCGCTTTCGCCATCATCCGGCTCGGGCTCCATCGCGACTTCGGGACTCGCGCGGCGGTGGCGCCACTCGCTGACGAACCCGTTCGTAAGGATGCGCAGGATCCAGGCATCAAAACTCAGGGGATCGCTCAGTTTGCCGAGCTTGGCCCAGGCCTTCGCCACCGTCTCCGCCACGAGGTCTTCTGCGTCCTCGCTATTGCGCGTCAGCCGCAGCGCCGTACCATAGAGGCGATCCGTGAGGCGCGCGATCGTCGCGGTGAAGAAATCGTGTTGACTCGGATCCACCCGCCCTTCCCGTTTTTCGCAACCCGGCACCTATGGCATTACGCGCGCCCGGGCCCCCTTGGAATGACGCACGAACCCCGGGTTCGGTTCCCACTCATACGCGCAGCTCGCGATAGAAGCCAACGTCAAGCACGAGTGATCGGCTATCTACGTGATTCCCACCAGAGGCCGGCCGCAAGCACGCCCGCAACCACCAGCCCCAGCACGCTGGTCCATGTCGGCACATTGGCTCCAACGATGGTCACCGCCCAGCCGTAGATCACGCGCAACAGGTGAACGAGCGCGATTACCGCAAAAATTAGCGCGGCAAGGGAAGTAAATGGTCTCTTCATGGTGAAATTGATACTTTATTGGTGCTCAAGTTATTGCTCACTGCCCGGTTACTGGTGACCTTTTGACATCGTGGATGGCGCGGCTGTCGGCAGGCGCCTGCTCCCGCTCAAACCTGCCGTAGTCGCGAACGACGCTCGCGACTCTGAGCCGAAAGTCGGCGAATATACCGCCCCTGCCCTTCGCCTGCGCGAGGCGATGCCCCTCGAATTGGCGCCAGCGTTTGATCGCCTCCTCGTCGCGCCAGATGGAAAGCGAGAGCATCTTGCCCTTGTTCGTGAGGCTCTCGAACCGCTCGATGGAGACGAACCCGTCAAGCTTCTCGAGTTGAGGCCGGAGCTTCTCGGCCAGATCGAGATACTCCTGCTTGCGACCGGGCGCGGGGATGACCTCGAAGATGACCGCGATCATCGCCGTCAATGACCGAGGGGTACCGAAACGGCCGCATACAACCACAACAAAGTGAGCAAGAGGTAGAACACGCGCTGCACGACATACCTTCTCGGAAGGAAGGATTTCGAAACAGGTCTTGAGCTGTATTGTCTGTAACCGAGCAGGTGTTCCAGCTCCGCAGCAATCTTCGTACAATGATCGTAGAAGCGGAAGGCGCCCTCTTCCAGTTGCCAAAATATGAAAATGACAAGAATACCAGCGATCCGCGCGACGATTGCTGCATGCCGGTCAAATTGCCCTTTGCTGAACGCGACGATACCGACTCCCGCCATCACTGCAAACAAAATCGAAAAAATGACCAATCTCAAATTGCTGTAATGGCGGACATTCTGCACGACTTCGGTATATTCGTGCCGCAGACTTTCCTCGGATCGCCCCTGCTGCTGTTCGCTCATTCAGCACCCCCTCCCAGAAGCCGCCAACTGCGCGAGCGCGGGACCATATTTGCGAGTGCCCCGCATTGGCCGATCATCTTACGCCCGCTGTCCGCAGCGGGCACCAACGAAAAACGGGCACGCTTTCGTACCCGTCTTGGTTGCCCCCTCACCCGCGCCCGCGGAGGGCGGAGCAGGTTCCAAGCGTTTCCTGCTTGGATGCGACCCTGGAGCGGGATGCAGCGCCGCAATGGACCGCGTGCTTACGTGCGCCTTCACGGTCGCATCCCCATAAACGGGGCCCCTGCTCAACGTTTCGGCGCACCTCTCCCCCAGAACCGGGGGAGAGGGGAATTCATTTCGTCAGACGACGCGGAAATTCTTGAACTGCCACGGATCCGCCTTGTCCACATCCTCCTTGAACAGCCACCCGCGGTCCTTCAACGGCGTCCAGTCCGTGTAATCCCCGATGATCTCGCCGAGATACGGATCCGCGATGTCGAGGACACGCCGGTAGTCGAGATCGTCCGGCTCCACCACGCCGGCGTGCGGGTTCTCCATCGCCCACACCAACGCGCCCAGCACGCCCGCGGCGACCTGCAGGCTCGTCGCGTTGTTGTAGGGTGCAAGCTTGCGCGCCTGCTCGATCGAGAGCCGCGAGCCGAACCAGTAGGCGTTCTTGCGGTGGCCCATGAGCAGCGCGCCCAGCTCGTCCACCCCGTCGAAAATCTCGTCCATCAGGATGCGGTACTTGGATTGAGCGATCCAGTTCTTGCCGCCCATCTCGTGGTTCGACAGCACGGCATCGTCGCACGGGTGATAGGCATAGTGGCAGGTGGGGCGGTAGATGGCCTTGCCCTGCCGGCGGACGGTGAAATAGTCGGCGATCGAGATCGCCTCCCCGTGCGTGATGAGAAATCCGTGATACGGTCCCTCGCTCGGCGTCCAGGAACGGACCTTCACCGACATCCCGGGCCGCCCGAGGTAGATCGCGGCGCGGCTGCCCGAGGGGTGGCGGAAGCCGTCGCGCGGGAAATGCTTCTCGTGCGTGCCCCAGCCGAGTTCGGAGGGCTGGCGGCCTTCGCTCACGAAGCCGTCCACCGACCAGGTATTGGCGAACTCAAAACGCTGCTTGCGCGGCTCGCCGACCTGGGTGTCGCGCTCCGCGCAGTGAATCACCTTGACGCCGAGCCTCACTGCGAGACGGCCCCACTCCTCGCGCGACCGCGGGACGTTCACGTCCCGCCACAGATCGTTGGCGACGTTGAGCATGCCCTGCTTCACCCAGTGCGAGATCAGGCCGGGGTTCGCGCCGTGCGTGATCACTGCGGTCGGCCCATGCGGGTATTTTCTTCGCAGCGCCAGCGCATCCTCCCGCATGGCGTAGTTGGAGCGCTCGCTCGGCGGCAGCGAGCCGTCGGTGTACATGCCGTGCCACGGCTCGATGCAGGTATCGACGTAGAGTGCGCCGCGCTGCAGGCAATACTCGATCAGCACCGCGCTCGAGACGTCGACCGACAGGTTGAGGAGAAAATCGCCTCGCCCCAGCAGCGTATCGAGTATCTTGCGGTAGTTGTCGCGCTTGAGCGGATTGACGATGAACTTGATGCCGTACTGCTCGGCTTCCTTGCGGCCGCGGTCGTCCGCGGTGATGATGGAAATGCGCTCCCGCGGCATGTCGATGTGCCGCAGGATCAGCGGAAGGGTGCCCTGACCGATGGAGCCGAAGCCTACAAAAACCAGACGTCCCTTGAATTCAACGTGTTTCTTGTCTTCCATTCCTCGCGCAGGCGGTCTTTCCTCGTTGTTATGCATCGGAGTCTAGCACTTTGTCCCCCGCGCGGTGTAGTATTTTCCGGAACGACAACGAGAACCGCCACGCCGCTCGGTGCATCGACGCGGAAAACCCAGAGGAGACGACCATGAACTTCCAGACGCTGAGCCTCAAACCATTCCTGCTGCCCGCGCTCGGAGGCGCGCTGCTCGCGGGCGCGCTCGTTCCCGCGGCCGCGCAGGAAAAATATCCGTCGCGACCGATCGAGTTCATCGTGCCGTGGGGACCGGGCGGCGGCGCCGATCAGCTCGCGCGCAAACTCGCGCCGGGCCTCGAGCAGGCGCTCAAGGTATCGCTGCCCGTGCTCAACGTGCCCGGAGCGACCGGCCAGACCGGCCTCACCAAGATGCTCGCGCAGCCCGCCGACGGCTATTCGATCTCGGTCTTCATCGCCGACACGCTCGCGGTGCAGATCGATCCGAAGACCAAGTGGAAGCTCTCCCAGATCGTGCCCGCGGCGATCATGATTCGTCAGCCCTCGGCGTTCTTCGTCGCAGAGGGCAGCCCGATGAAAACCTGGAAAGACGTCGAGGCCGAGGCGAAGAAGCGGCCGCTCAAGGTCGGCGTCACCGGCTTCGGCAGCGCCGACGATCTCACCGTGATCTACCTCAACGCGAAGGGCCTGAAGTTCCAGTCGGTGCCGTTTCCCAAGCCCGGCGAACGCTACACGGCGATCCTCGGGGGCCACGCCGACATCCTCTACGAGCAGCTCGGCGACGTGAAGAGCTTCCTCGAAACGAAGAAGATGCGGCCGGTGGTGATCTTCGCGGAACAGCGCTTCCCCTCGTACGCGGACGTGCCCGCCGGCAAGGAGGTGGGCGCCGGCATCATCATCAACCAGTTCCGCTCGATCGTGCTCAAGACCGGCACCGACGCGGCCCGGGTCAAGGCAGTCTCCGACGCGCTCGCAAAGGTGGCGGGGACCAGCGACTACCGGGCCTGGCTTAAGGACCAGTACGCCGAGGAGAGGAGCTTCATTCCGGCCGCGGGTGCCCTGGGCTTCATGAAGCAGGAGCTCGAGGTCATGCGCAAGTACGCGCCGAAGAAATGAGCGTCGGCCTTTCAGTGAAATGTTCGGCGCCGCGCGGCTGAAGCCGACCGTACCCTACGTCCTGCTCGGCGCGGCGGCGGGCTACCTCTATTACGTCGCCGCCCACTTCGATTACCACCGGCGCGAGGGTGTGCTCGGACCGGATTTCTGGCCCAAGCTGGTGCTGATTCTGGTGGTCGCCACCTGCGTCTACGAAGTGGCGAAACGGCTCTTCCTCGGCGCGCGGGGAGAGGAAGCGGGCGGTGTGCTCGAGGAGCTCGTCGAGGAATCCGCGCGGGCGCACGGCGATACCGCGCTGGCCGTTCCCGTCGAGCATCACCCGTGGCTGCTCGCCGGCGGCATGGGACTCACCGTGCTCTACGTGGCCGTCATCCAGACGCTCGGCTTCTTCTCGGCGACGGTGCCTTACGTCGCACTCTTCATCGCGCTCGGCGGCTACCGCCGCTGGGGCGTGATCGCCGCGGTCAGCCTGATCGGCACGCTCGCCCTGATGTTCTTCTTCATGAAGATCGTCTACGTATCGCTGCCCATCGGGCGCGAACCCTTCGCCCAGGTGACGTTCGCGCTCATGCAGCTCATGGGCATCCGCTAGGACGCCGTCGGCTTCGGCCCCGACGGAAACGTGGATCGGCACTAGATGGAAGGCGTATTCAGCCAGCTCGGCGTCGGCTTCGTGCACGTTTTCGCGCCCGCCAACCTGATCGCGCTCACGGTCGGGTTGCTCGCGGGATTGCTCGTGGCGGTGCTGCCCGGGCTCACACTCGTCATGGGCGTGGTGCTCGCCCTCCCCTTCACCTACAAGATGGACGTGACCGCCGCCATCATTCTCCTCACGGCAATGTACGTGGCGGGAACCTACGCCGGGGCCTGGACCTCGATTCTGTTCCGGGTCCCGGGCGAGCCGATCGACGTGCCGCTCCTGTGGGACGGCTACACCATGGCGCGCAAGGGGCAGGCGGCACAGGCGCTCGGATGGACGCTGATCGCGGCGCTCTTCGGCGGGCTGCTGGCGGCGACCGTCCTGGTGCTGCTCTCACAGCCGATCGCGAAGATCGCCCTCACCTTCTCGACTCCCGAGTATTTCGCAATCATCTTCTTCGGCCTCGCAAGCGTGGTATCGCTGGGGGGCTCCACGCTCGCCAACGCCCTCATCAGCCTGTTCATCGGGCTGCTGATCGCGACGGTGGGCGTGGACGACACCTACGGCGCGCACCGCTTCACGTTCGGAGTGCCGATACTCACGGACGGGATTGACTACCTCGTTGTGATGGTCGGGGCATTCGGGCTCGGGGAGGTTTTCTCGCGCCTCGATAACGGCTTTCGTACCGCGCCACTCGAAACGGTGGCCACCGTGAGTACCAAGCTGCCGCAATGGCGCGAAATTGCCGCCACGAAATCGAGCTTCATTCGCAGCGGCGTGCTCGGAGTGCTGATCGGAATCGTGCCGGGCGCGGGCGCGACCGTGGCTTCCTTCCTCTCGTACGGCGTCGAGAGCCAGTACGGCAAGCGCAAGGCCGAGATGGGCAGCGGCATCCCCGAAGGCATCATCGCGCCGCAGGTCGCGGCGACCTCATCGGTCGGCGGCGCCATGATCCCGCTCATCACGATGGGCATACCCGGCAGCGGCGCGACTGCGATCATCCTCGGCGCGTTTCTCTTGCACGGGCTGCAGCCGGGCCCGCAGGTGTTCCAGACCTCGAGCGAGCTCGTCTACGCGGTCTTCGCCTCGCTCTTCGTCGCCGTGATCGGCATGTGCCTCATCGGCTATTTCGCGGCCAAGGCGATCGTGCGCGTGCTCGAATTCCCGGAGGTGATCGTGTCGGCCTATGTCGTGATGTGCTGCGTGCTCGGGGCCTTCGCCGCGCGCAACAACATCACCGACGTGTGGCTGCTCGTGGTCTTCGGAGTCCTCGGCTACCTCGCCGAGCGCCTGCGCTTCCCCGTGCCGCCGCTCGTGCTCGGGGTCATCCTCGGGCCGCTGGCGGAGCAGAATTTCATGACCACCATGATCAGCTTCAACAACGACTGGACGGTGTTCTTCACCCGGCCCGTCAGCGGCCCGATCATGGCCATCGGCGTCTTCACGCTGGTCTATCCCGTGATCCGGCACCTGCGGCACCGTACCGGGGGAACCGCCGCCGGGAACGCGGGCAAACAGTAATCGGCAAGCGCCGGCGGCTGCAGGGGTTTTCCGTTTCAGCCGATACCGTTACCATTCGATAGCTCTTCCGAGGAACAGCGATGTCCCGCACTGAAACAACGGCTGCCCGGTCCGCCGCGAGCGATATCGTCGCCGGCCTGATCGGGCGCGCGCGTGCCGCGCAGAAAATCTTCGGGCGCTCGACCCAGGAGCAGCTCGACGAGGCGGTCCTGGCGGTCGGCTGGGCGATCATGAACCCCGCGCACAACCAGGCGCTCGCGGAACTCGCGGTGAAGGACACGGGCCTCGGCGTCGTGGCGGACAAGATCGCGAAGAACCACCGCAAGACGCTGGGGCTGCTGCGCGACCTGCGGGGCGCGAAATCCACCGGAATCATCGCGGAGCACGCCGAGCGCGGCATCACGGAGATCGCGCGGCCGGTGGGCGTGGTCGCAGCGGCGGTGCCGTCGACCAACCCGGGCGCGACGCCGGCCAACAACATCATCAATGCCTTGAAGTGCGGCAACGCGGTCATCGTGGCGCCCTCGCCCAAGGGTTATGGCACCTGCGCCCTGCTGCTCGACTACGTGCGGGAGGGGCTGAAGCGCATCGGGGCGCCCCTCGATCTCGTGCAGCAGCTCCCCGCGCCGGTCACGCGCGAGCTCACCACGGAATTGATGAAGCAGTCGGATCTCGTCGTGGTGACCGGCTCCCAGAACAACGTGCGCGCCGGCTATTCCAGCGGCAAGCCCGCGCTCGGCGTGGGGACGGGCAACGTCGCCGTGATCGTGGACGATTCCGCGGATTGCGCCGACGCCGCGCGCAAGATCATGGCCTCGAAGATCTTCGACAACGCGACGAGCTGCTCCTCGGAGAACGCGGTCGTGATCCATGAGCGCGTCTTCGACCGGATGCTCGCCGCCCTCGTGAACGAAGGCGGCGCACTTCTCACCGCCCCCGAAAAGGAGACGCTGCAGAAAGCGATGTTTCCCGGCGGCAAGCTCTCCCCCGCCGTGACCGCCCAGTCGGTCGCGAAGATCTGCGCGGTGGCAGGGCTCACACGGCCGGAACTCGCCCGCGCCCGGTGCCTGTTGGTCGAAGAGAGCGGCGCCGGCCGCTCGCATCCGTTCTCGGGCGAGAAGCTCTCCCCGGTGCTTGCCGTCTACCGCGCCCGCGATTTCAATCACGCGTTCGACATCGTGCGCGCGATCTACGACTACCAGGGCGACGGCCATTCCCTCGGCGTCTATACCGAGAGCGAGCCGCACATCCAGCGCCTCGCGCATGAAATGACAGTGTCGCGCGTGATCGTGAAGCAGGCGCATACCTTCGCCACCGGCGGCAGCTTCGACAACGGCATGCCGTTCTCGCTCTCGATGGGCTGCGGCACCTGGGGCGGCAACAGCTTCTCGGACAATCTCAATTACAAGCACTTCATGAATATCACCCGTATCGTCCGCACGATACCGCCCAGGGAACCAACCCCGGGCGACATGTTCGAAGCCTACCGCAGGAAGTATGGGATCTGATTCGTGGCGATCAGTAGGCAATCACCTTGTCGGCCCACATGATCCAGTCTGTCAATTCCTCCATGTTGCTGCGGTGCGCGCCTTCGACGAGCTGACTGTCCTGAACGCCGCGCGCGGCCATACAGGTGCCGCAGACCCCGACCGCGGCACCCCGCTTGACGGGACTGGTC
>DASWIC010000213.1:0-5661 GCA_036397875.1 Burkholderiales bacterium | reverse complement strand
GCTTCGGCGACGCCGCCAAAGTCCTGCGCGAGGTTTCGGGCAACCGCACGATCCTCTCGATGATCCTGCTGGCGGGCATCTCCTCGCTGCTGGTCGGCAACGCGTTTCTCGCGCAGATGCCCGAGTACGCGCACGACCTCGGCACGGAGCAGGCGGATTTTTCCTATGCGGTGCTGCTCGCCGCCAATGCGGCGGGCGCATTCGTGGGCGGCATGGTGCTCGAGGCGAGGGGGTTTCTGCGCGCGACGCCCTTCACCGCGATCGTTCTGAGCGTCTTCTGGTGCGTCAGCATCACCGCCTTCGCCGTCGCGACGAATTACCACCTCGCCATCGTCCTCATGTTCGTGGCCGGTTTCCTGTATCTCGCCTACAGCTCCATGGCGCAGGCGCTGGTGCAACTGGAGGCGCCGGCCCACCTGCGCGGCCGCCTGATCGGGCTCTACCAGATGTCCAACAACGGGCTGCGCGCCTTCAGCGGCATCACCGTCGGCTTGCTGGGCAGCCTGATCGGGATCCACTGGTCGCTCGCGCTGAGCGCCGTGCTGCTGCTGAGCGTCACCGTCGTGCTGCTCGCGTTCTCCATGCGCACGGCGTGACGGAGGGCGCGACGCCCCATCATGTCCAGGAACCCACAGGTAATCGTCGCGGGCGCGGGCCCGGTGGGGCTGCTGACGGCGCTCGCGCTTGCCAAGCAGGACGTTTCCGTGCTGGTGCTCGAGGCCGAGCCCGGCCTGACCGCGGACCTGCGCGCGGGCACCTATCACCCGCCTTCCCTGGAGATGATGGCGCCCTACGGCATCACCGCCGACATGCTCCGGACCGCGATCCAGGTGCCGCGCTGGCAGATCCGCGACCGAAAAGAGGGTGTCATCGTCGACTGGGACGTCTCGCTCATCAAGGACCTGACCCCGTACCCCTACCGGCTGCACCTGGAGCAGCATCGCCTCACGCCCATCATTCATGCCAAGCTCGGCGAATGCCCGAACGCCGAGGTGCGGTTCGCGCACGAGGTGACCGATTTCGCGCAGAGCGCCGACAAGGTGGTGGTGACGGCGAGAACGCCGGGCGGCACGGAGCGCTTCGAGGCCGGGTGGCTGGTCGGGGCGGACGGCGGCCGCAGCACGGTGCGCAGGGTCATGGGCGTCGGATTCGAGGGCTATACGTGGCCGGAGCGCTTCCTGGTCGCGAGCACCCGCTACGATTACGAGCCGCACGGCTTCCGGTTGAACACCTACGTCGCCGATCCCGTGGACTGGAACGCTATGTTCAAGATGCCCGGCGACGGGCCGCCGGGGCTGTGGCGCGTGCTGTTTCCGGTCCGGCCCGAGGAGGACGAGGAGCAGGCGCTCTCGGACGACAATATCGAGCGGCTGATGCAGGGCTTCCAGCCGAAGGCGGGGCGCTACGCCATCGAGTACCAGAGCATCTACCGGGTGCACCAGCGCGTCGCAGCCGACTTTCGCCGGGGCCGCGCGCTGCTCGCGGGGGACGCGGCGCATCTCAACAACCCGATCGGCGCCTTCGGGCTGAACGGCGGCATCCACGACGCAATCAATCTTGCCGGCAAGCTCGCAAGCGTGTGCCGCGGCGAGGGCGCAGAGGCGCTCCTCGATCTCTACGTGCGCCAGCGCCGCACGGTGAACCTCGAGTACGTGCAGGAGGTCTCGATCAAGAACCTGAGGCGCCTGACCGCCAGGACCGAGGAGGAACGCCGCCGGAATTTCGACGAGCTGCGCCAGGCCGCCTCGACGGTCGAGGGCGCGCGCAACTTCCTGCTGGTCTCGAGCATGATCGCCAGCGTGCGGCGCGCGGACGCCATCACGTAACGTCATTCCCGCGGAGGCGGGAATCCAGGCCAGATTGAGTCCATTCCGTGGCAGCTTCTCTGGACTCCCGCCTTCGCGGGAGTGACGCTTCCATCTAGATGCCGACGTTGCCATACAATACTGAGCACAAGGAGGAGACGACATGGCCCAAGCCGCGTCCCGCCCGCCGTTCCGCGCCGACCACGTCGGGAGCCTCTTGCGCCCGCCCGAACTGAAGGAGGCGCGCGCGCGCGCGCGGCGCGGCGAGATCACCCCGGAGGCGCTGCGCGAGGTCGAGGACAAGTGCATTCGCGACGTCGTCGCGTTCCAGGAATCGGTGGGACTCCAGAGCATCACCGACGGGGAATTCCGCCGGGACTGGTGGCACATCGATTTCCTGCGCGGCTTCGACGGCGTGGCGACGGTCCAGGGCGCGACCTTCGGCGTGCATTTCCAGGGCGCGGACGAGCAGCCGCCGCTGATGAAGGTGCACGGCAGGATCCGGCGCAGCCGGCCGAGCATGGTGGATCACTTCAAGTTCCTGAAATCCGCCACGCGGCGCACCCCGAAGTTCTGCATGCCGTCGCCGGCGATGCTGCACGCGCGCGGCGACCGCGAGGCGCTGCGCAAGACCTATCCCGACCTCGACGCGTTCTGGGCCGATCTCACGCAGGCCTACCGGGAGGAGATCCGCGATCTCTACCAGGCCGGCTGCCGCTACCTGCAGGTCGACGACACGACGATCGCCATGATGGGCGACCCGAAGGTCCAGGAGACCTTCCGCAAGCTGGGAGACGATCCGAAAAAGGACACGGCGATGTACGCCGACGCGGTGAATGCGGCAATTCGCGAGGTGCCGGACGATATGACCGTCTGCGTCCACACCTGCCGCGGCAATTTCATGAGCACGTGGCTGGCGAGCGGCAGCTACGACTTCGTCGCCGAGACCGCGTTCACGCAGCTCGACGTGGACGGGTTCTTCCTCGAGTACGACACCGACCGTGCTGGCGGATTCGAGCCGCTGCGCCACGTGCCGAAGGGCAGAAAGGTCGTGCTCGGGCTGATCAGCTCGAAGTTCCCCGCGCTCGAAGCCAAGGACGACCTCAAGCGCCGCATCGAGGCCGCGGCGAAGTTCGTGCCGCTCGAAAACCTGTGCCTCTCCCCGCAATGCGGCTTCTCGAGCACGCACCACGGCAACAAGATGACCGTGGACGACGAGCGGCGCAAGCTCGCGCTCGCCCTCGAGGTGGCGCAGGAAGTTTGGGGAAGGTCCTGAGCGAGGGCGAAAAGAGGAACGCGAAATGGACAAGGCACCGCAAGTCACCCTGCACTCGACCGCGCACTATTTTCTCGAGGGCCTCAACGAGCTCGGCATCGAGTACCTGTTCTGCAACTTCGGCACCGACTACGCGCCGCTGATCGAGGAAATGGCGCGCTGGCGCGCCGAGGGGCGCAAGTTCCCGAAGACGCTGCTCTGCCCGCACGAGAATACCGCCGTGCAGATGGCGATCGGCTACGCGATGGTGACCGGCCGCGGGCAGGCGGTGATGGTGCATGTCGACGCGGGCACGTCGAACGCGGCGATGGGGCTGCACGACGCGTGCCGCTCGCGCGTCCCGCTGATCCTCATCGCGGGCAAGGCGCCCTACACCGTGCGCGGGGAACTCCCCGGCTCGCGCGATACTTACGTGCATTTCATCCAGGAGCCGTTCGACCAGGGCGGGATCGTGCGCAACTACGTGAAGTGGGAATGGACGCTGCCCTCGGGCGTCATCACCAAGGAGGTGCTGCGGCGCGCCCACAGCGTCGCGCACAGCGACCCCCGGGGACCGGTCTATCTCATGCTGCCGCGCGAGACGCTCGCCCAGACCTGGGACGCCGCCGCGGTGCGCTCGTTTCCGGAAGCGCGCTATGGAGCGGTCGGCGCCGGCGCGGCGCCAGCGGACGCGGTCGCCGCGATCGCGGAGCGCCTGCTCGCGGCGCAGCACCCGATCCTGATCACGTCGTACGCGGGCCGCAATCCCCGTGCGCCGGGCCTGATCGAGGCGCTGGCGCGGCTCGCCGGCATCCGCGTGTTCGAATTCAATCCCCTGCACTTGAACATCGCGCGCAACTCGCCGTGCTTCGGCGGTCAGATGCCGGGCCGGCACGTGGCCGCAGCCGACGTCGGGCTGCTGGTGGACGTGGACGTGCCGTGGATCCCGAGCGACACCCGCGAGAACCCGCAGACGTGGTGGGCGCACATCGACGTGGACCCGGTCAAGGAGCGCTCCCCGATCTGGGGCTTTCCGTCGAATCTGCGCCTGGCCGGCGACAGCACGCTGGTGCTCACGCAGTTGATCGAGGCGCTCAAGGCGAAAGCGACGCCGGCGTTTCGCGAGGCCGCCGCCCGGCGCGTCGACGCGATGACCCGCGAGCACGGCGAGCGCAGCGCGGAGGCTGCGAGGCTCGCCGCGAACAAGGGTGCCCGGGGCGCGGTCAACGCGCATTATCTCTGCGCGGAGATCGCGAAGGCGATCGGCGAGGACGACATCCTCGTCAACGAGTCGATTCGCAACGCGGCGCTGGTGTACCGGCAGATTCCCCGGACCCGGCCGGGCACGGCGCTGGGCTGTTCCGGCGGCGCCCTCGGCTATTCGAACGGCATGGCGCTCGGCGCCAGGCTCGCCCGGCCCGAAGCGATCGTCGTGCAGGTCGTGGGCGATGGCAGCTTCTACTTCGGCAATCCCTCCTCGGCGTTCGCGGTCGCGCGGCAGTACGGGCTGCCGGTCTTCACGGTCGTGCTCGACAATGCGGGCTGGTCGGCGGTGAAGGAGTCGACGCTGCGGATGTATCCTGAAGGCGCGGCAAAGGCGGTCGACGATTTTGGCGCGCGGCTTGCGCCCGACGCCGACTTCGGGAAGATCTGCGAGGCGGCGGGCGGCTACGGCGAGATGCTGACCGACCCCGACGCCGTCCCGGGCGCCATCCAGCGCTGCCTCACGGCGGTGCGCGGCGGCCGCCCGGCGGTGCTGCACGCAAAGATCCCAGCGCTCTGAGCATGTACGGCGACGCATCGTGGCTGGAGCTCGCCGGACGGCTGCTCATCGTCGGCTTCTTCGTCGCCGCGAGCCTGTTCAATCTGACCGCGGAGCGGGTACGGGATCACATCGCGCGCCTGGCCGAGTTCCGGGTCCCCTTTCCCGCGGCGGCCTTCTGGGCCGGGCTCTCGCTGCAGTTCATCGGTTGCGCCCTCCTGCTCGCGGACTGGCACGCCGAAATCGGCGCCTGGTTTCTGATCGTGTTCACCGCGGCGGCGAACGCGCTCTTCCACCGCTACTGGACCGTGCAGGACCCTGGCCGGCGCAACGTCACCCGTCTGCTGCTCCTCAACGGTGTCGCGATCCTGGGCGGACTTTTCCTGCTGCTCGGGAGCGTCCAGGGTTGAGTTCCCGGCAACCGGGGGCAGGCCGTGAATAATCCTCGCTCGCGCCCGGATGGGCTTTTTTCGCAGGAGGTTTCGACTAAGAAACGCGCCGGCCGCAATGCGAACGGCGCCTGGAGGCGTCCGGGTTTGCCCGACCGCGTGACGCATTGCCGTTTGGTTTTCGCCGGGGGATGTTAGCGTAGCGCGTCATCAAAAGAACCGGAATCTCGAAGTGGGAGACAGGGGAATCATCATCGAATACGTGCGCTCCTGCACGGTCGGCGCGCTGGGAATGTCGGACTGCGGGCCGGTGTGGCAGCTCGGCGTTATCGCCGCGTTTCTCGTGATCGCGGTCACGGCGCTCGTCGTTCTCAGGCTGCGCGCCGTTGCGCTGGCGCGATCGGCTTAAGCAAGCCTCGATGTTATATTGGCGTGGGGGGGGGGGGGGGG
>DASWIC010000212.1:0-26474 GCA_036397875.1 Burkholderiales bacterium | reverse complement strand
CGGGCTCCCGCCGCCGGCTAGGGATAGGCGGCGAGGAATTCCTGCAGCGTGGTCTTGAGGTAGGCGCGCTTCGTCACGAATTCGTGCAGCGCCCTCGCTTCCCGCTCGCTGCGAAAGCCGCGCGTCTCCACCACCTTCCTGCCCTTCGCGTCGAGAAACACGAAGACCGGCGTGTACGGGAACGACGTGAGCTTCCGCAGTTCGTGGCCGTCGGGATAGCGGTGGGGGGAATCGGCCTCGAACAGGATGAAGTCCCTCGAGTAGCGTTGCTGCAGCTCTCCGCCGGAGAGCACGCCGGCGATGTACCGGCAGCCGCTTCAGTTCTCGCTGGTGTAGAAGACCAGCACGTGCTTCGTGGGGTCCTTGCCCGCCGCCTCCTGCGCTGTTTTCAACGAGTCCACCGCGAAGGGCAAACCGGCCGCCTGCGCCCAGGCGCCCGCGAGGAGCATCGCAACGAGCATCACGAATCGCTTCATACGGCCTCCTGGTCCAGACCCGCTTCATTGTCGTACCCGCGACCGGAGCATGTCAACGAAGCGTGTCGACTCTCCGGGCCGGGCCGCGTATGGCGCAAGGCGGGCTTTGGCGCGATACTTCCGGAAAACCCCGTTTTTCGCATCAGCCTTCACGCTCCAGGCCCGACATGCCGCTCAAATACCCCCTCGTGCACGTCGACGACGTGCGGCCCGAGAACATGAAGCAGGGCGAAGGCTGGGCGATCTCCGAGTTCCGGCTGCCGATCTCGGGACGGAACGGGAGCACCACCACCCTGTTCCACTCGATCTTCCGGCCCGGCTCCACTCACGCCCGGCACCTGCACCGCAACTGCGACGAGATCGCCGTGTACCTCAAGGGCCACGGGACCGTCGGCCTCGGGAACGAGCGCAGCGTGGTGCGCGCGGGGCACTGCCGCCTCATGCCGAAGGGCATGGAGCATTTCTTCTACAACGAGACGCAAGACGAAGAGGCCCTCGTCGTCGGCTTCTACGTCGGCGCGAAGAGCGTCGAGGATACCGGCTACGAATTCCGCGGCGCCGTGACTGACGTAGACCTCAAGTCGCCGCGCCGCGAGACCTTCAGCGCGGGCATCCTCGTCCACATCGACGACGTGAAGCCCGCGCGGATGGACGCGAAGGACGGCTGGAGCATCACCGACTTCCGCATGCCCATCGGCCGCCACAACGGGAGCCCGACCACGCTCTTCTGGGCGAAGTTCATGCCCGGCGCCGTCCACCAGAAGCACCGGCACGAGAACTGCGAGGAAATCTATTACGTGATCCGCGGTCACGGCCTGGCCGGCGCGGGCACCGACCGCGCCGAAGTGCGGGGCGGCCACGTGCACTACATCCCCCGCGGCGTCGAGCACTTCCTCCACAACCTGAGCGCGACCGAGCCGCTCGAGGCGATCGGCATCTACATCGGCGCGGGCAGCGTCGAGGAGACCGGTTACGTCTACGCGGGCGCAGTGACCGCGGCGGACATCCGGGCCCGCACGATCTAGACTTTCCGCCATGCCGAACATCACCATGCTCGACATCGAGGAGCTGAGGAAGACCAAGCTCCGGCCCTATATCGACAAGTGCCTCCAGCACCGCGCGCCCGACCCGGGCTTCCACGCGATGATGGGCCACAATATCGACCTGTGCGAGGCGATGTTCGTCGCGTGGGACACGATCTTCAACACCGGCCGCGTCAGCCACAAGCTGAAGGAGATCATCCGGGTGCAGCTCTCCCGCATGGCCTCCTGCGTCTACTGAGGAAACGTCCGGTCCGCTTCGGCGAAGCGGCAGGGCCTGACCGAGGGCGACATCGACGAGGGCATCGCCGACTACGCGGCGAGCCCGTGCTTCACCGAGGCCGAGAAGCTCGCGCTGCGCTACAGCGAGCTGATGGCGCTCAACCCGGACAAAATAGATTCCGCGTTCTACGAAGAGCTGCGCCGGCACTATTCGGATGAGGAGATCGTCGAGCTCGGGGCGTTCATCGGCTTCAACATCGGCTATCACACTTTCTTCGGGACGCTCAAGTTCTACCCGATGTTCGCGCCCGACGGGAGCCTGGTCAGCCAGGAGGAATCGGCGCGCATCTACGGCGCCGCCCCCGCCTCGCTGTCGGCAACGAAGGCGTGACGACTGATGAAATCCCCCCGGCTTCGCCACCCCCCTTTGCCAAAGGGGGGAGTAATAGTTCCCCGGCTTCGCCACCCCCCTTTGCCAAAGGGGGGAATTATAGTTTCCCGGCTTCGCCACCTCCCTTTGCCAAAGGGGGCACGGGGAATTATGTCTCCCCCCTTTTACAAAAGGGGGGCAGGGGGGATTTGGAGACGCAGTGACACCCAGAGGTTCGCTATGGCATACATAGCACCGCTGAAGCCTGAGGAGGTCCGCGACCCGGAGCTGCTGGAGCTGATCCGGCGCTGCGAGGCGCTGGGCGTGCCCGACGCGCTTTTTCCCCGCATCCTCGCGCGCGTGCCGGCGTACGCGAAAGCGCTGCTCCGCGCCCTGCTCGTCTCGCACGCCGAGGGCAACGTGGACCACCGCCTGAAGGAGATCATCCGCGTGCGGCTCGCCCGTACCGCGGGCGACCCGTATTTCGCCGGCCTGCGCTCGGCGCAGGCGCTCAAGGCCGGGCTCGACGAGAAGACGATCGAGGCGGGCGCGGGCGAGTTCGAGCACGACCCGCGCTTCACCGCGGCCGAGAGATGGGCGCTGCGCTACGCGCACGAGATGTACCTCAACCCCGAGAAAATCGACGCCGCGTTCTACGCGGAAGGCAAGAAGCACTACACCGAGGCGCAGATCATGGAGCTGGGCGCCTTCATCGCTTTCCACTACGGCATGCAGGCGTTCACCCGCACGCTGGGCGCCAGACCGCTTGCGAAGGACCAAGGCAGAAGGCAGAAGACAGAAAGATGACCAACGTCATTCCCGCGGAGGCGGGAATCCAGCCGGGAGAGGCGTTTGTCGCGGACGCGGTTTGGCGCGATACTTTGCAGAAAGTCGAAGCCGACGCCGTTACCTGCCTGAGGAGGATTGCCATGAACAAATTCGTGCCCGTGCTGGCGCTTGCGTTGCTCGGATCCGGGATCGAGTGCGCGCTTGCGCAGAAGTACCCGACCCGGCCGATCCGGCTGGTGGTGGCCTCGTCCCCCGGCGGCGCGAGCGACATTCTCGCGCGCATGCTCGCCCAGAAGCTGGGCGAGGAGCTGGGCCAGCAGGTCGTGGTCGACAACCGGGGCGGCGCGAGCGGCGTCATCGGCACCGGCATCGTCGCGAAAGCCACGCCCGACGGCTACACGCTGCTGATCATCCAGCCCTCTCTCACCATCAACCCGAGCATGATCAAGCAGATGCCCTACGATGCGGTGCGCGATTTCGCGCCGGTCTCCCTCGTCGTGGACGCGTTCCAGATCATGACGGTGAATCCCGCGGTGCCGGCGAAGACCGTGAGGGACCTGATCGCGCACGCCAAGGCGAGGCCCGGTCAGCTCACCTTCGGCTCGCCGGGCATCGGCACCAGCCCGCACATGACGGCGGAGCTGTTCAAGCAGACGGCCGGGGTGGACATACCGCAGGTGATCTTCAAGGGCTCCGGAATGGCCTTCATCAGCCTGATCTCGGGCGAGATCTCGGCGGCGGTATCCACGGCGTTGTCCGCGATGCCGCACGTCAAGTCGGGCAGGATCCGCGCGCTCGGCGTCACGGCATCGAAGCGCCTTCAGGTCCTGCCCGAGGTCCCGACGTTCGCGGAGACGGGCCTGCCGGGCTTCGTGACGTCGCAATGGTTCGGCATCCTCGCGCCGGCCGGCACCCCGCGCCCGGTCATCAACCGCCTGTATCAGGCCCTCACGCGCGGCGCGAGCAGCCCGGAGGTGGTGAGCCGGCTGAGGGAGCAAGGCGTGGAGGTGGTCAATCGGAAGCCGGAAGAGTTCGCGAGCCTCATCAAGCGCGAAATCGCGCAATGGAACAAGGTGATCAAGGCCGCGGGGATCAAGCCCCGGTAACCAGCCTCGCCGCCGGCGTCACTTCAGCTTCAGCTCACCCGTGGCGATGGGATCGCGGTTTTCCTCGAACGCGCGGTCGAGCGCCGCCCAGTCCCCGGGCGTGAGCAGCTTCTCCGCGAGCGGGAAGAGCTGCTCCTCCTCCTTGCGCATGTGCTCGTAATAGGCGCGCGCGAACGCCTCGACCTCCCGCGCGAAAGCGGGCAGTCCCGCGTCGCCGGCCGCCTCCAGGCGCGCGTAGCTCTTCCGCAGGCCCTCCAGCGCCCGATCGCTCTCGGCGTGATCGCGCTCGAGCCCGGCGATCAGCGTTTCCGCCCGGTCGCTGCGCTGGAGCAAGGGCGCGAACAGGTACTCGTCCTCCTTGGGATGGTGGATGAGATTGGCGAAGTGCTCGAGGTAATTGACCATCGCGCCGAATACCGCGGCGTTGACCCTCGGGACCTGCCCCCCGTTCCGCGCCAGGCGGCGGAGGTTTTCCAGCACGGCCGCGATCGAGCGGTGCTCGTTGCGGATGATGTCGAGCGCCCTGGACATGAGGTTCCTTCTCCGGATTGCCCGGTGAGCCATGTTCCCTCGGGACCCTGCGGGCGGGCTTGATGTCGATCAAACTTACTCGTTTCTCGTCTCCCATCTCCCGTCTCTCGTCACCGGGGCCATGGGCTCCGGCCTTGCGGCATTTTTGCTCCTGCTTCATCCTTCGGGACTCATCCTTCAGGAGGACGGTGGTGATCGAGTTCGAGAGCGTCGAGAAGGCGATGGCCGTGCACGACAGCCCGGGCTACCAGGCGGCGCTGAAAGCGCTCGGCGACGGGGCCGTGCGGGACTTGCGCATCGTCGCTGGAGTGGAGTGACCCTCACCCCCGCCCCCTCTCCCGGGCCCCCCCGCAAATGGTAACCTGACGCCCGATAAGCCCAGGGCGCGCCCCGGCCACCGCCGGCCCGGCGCGCGCCGGGCCGTCAACCAGGAGGAGCTCATCCATGCCACGTAGAACACTTGCAGCCCTTGGGGTCGCTGCGCTGCTGACCGCGCCGGCGGCGATCGCGCAGACCGTCGGCATCGGCGCCACCAGCACCGCCTACACGGCGCAGGCCTCGGCGGCGATCTCGAGGGTCGTGTCGGAGAAGGCCGGGATCCAGATGCGCGTGCAGCCGCACGGCGGCACGAGCGCGTACGTGCCCTCGGTGAACAACGGCACGCTCGAGTTCGGGCTCGCCAACGAGCTGGAGTCCCTGTACGCGGTGACCGGGAAGGTGATCTATGAGGGCCGGCCGCAGCCGAATCTGCGGGTGATCACCGTGCTCACGCCGTTCGGGACCGGCCTCTACGTGCGCAAGGACTCCAACATCCACACCCTGAAGGACCTGAAGGGCAAGCGCCTGCCCTCCGGGTGGGCGAGCCAGAAGATCATCGGGGTGCTGCTCGACGGCACGCTCGCCTCCGCCGGCATGTCGATGAAGGACGTCGAGGCGGTGCCGGTCCCGAACGTGGTCAAGGGGGCCGATGATTTCGCCGCGGGCAAGACCGACGCTTTCTTCTTCGCGGTCGGCGCGGGCAAGGTCAAGGAAGTGGACGCCAAGGTCGGCGGCATCCGCGCGATCCCGATCGAAACCTCGCCCGAGGCGATGGCGGCGATGCGCAAGCATGTCCCGCCGGCCTACGCGAGAGTCTACAAGCCCTCGCCGATCGCCGTGGGCGTGGAGAAGCCGACCGCGCTCATGGCCTACGACTACCTGATGCTCGGCAACGACAAGGTCGCGGACGACATCGTGTACCGGATCGTGAAGGCGCTGCACGACAACAAGAAGCTGCTCGCCGCCTCGTTTCCGGCGCTCGGCCAGTTCAACCCGGACGGCATGGCGCGGACGTTCCAGGAGGGGCTGCGTTACCACTCGGGCGCGATCAAGTACTACCAGGAGATCGGCCAGTGGCCGCCGAAATAGGGCGGCGCGCCGTTGGTTCCCGCGGGTAGCGCCGGGGCGGGCGAAGCCCGTCCGGCGGCGCGCGGGCGCGTCGCGGCCGCGTTCGCCGTCCTGCTGACCTGCGCCGCGATCGTCTGGGCGGCCGACCTCCCGCGGGAGGTCGGGCTGCTGCTCTACACCGAGCAGTTCCTGTGCGGCATGCTCGCGCTCGCGCTGCCGCTCGTCCTGCTCACCACGCGCGCAACGAAGGACGCGCCCGCGGGCGCGGTGCCCTGGTACGACTGGCTCGCGGCCGCGGCGGGATTCGGCGCCGCCGCTTACATGGCGGTGCGCTACCCCGTGCTCGCCGAGTTGATCGCGCAGAATCCGGCCGACGGCCTCGCCGCCGGCCTCGTGGTGATGCTGCTCGTGCTCGAGGGGCTGCGCCGCACCGCGGGCGCGGTGCTCGCGGTAATCATCGCCGGGTTCGTCGCGCTCGCCCTCTTCGGCCACCTGATCCCGGGGCAGCTCGCGGGGCGCAGGGTGCCGTGGGACACGCTGGCCTTTTACCTCGCGTGGGAGCACACGAGCATGCTCGGCACGCCGATGGTGGTGGTGACCACGATCGTCACGGCGTTCGTGCTGTTCGGCCAGGTGCTGCTCAAGTCCGGCGGCTCGGATTTCTTCACGCGCGTGTCGATGGCGCTGGTCGGGCGCTACCGCGGCGGGCAGGCGAAGATCGCGGTGGTGGCGTCGGGCCTCTTCGGCTCGATCTCGGGCAGCGCGGTCTCGAACGTCGTCACCACCGGGGTGATCACGATCCCGCTCATGCGCGGCGCGGGCTACCGCGCGGTGGACGCGGGCGCGATCGAAGCGGTCGCCTCGACCGGCGGCCAGTTGATGCCCCCGATCATGGGCGCCGCCGCGTTCCTGATGGCGGACTTCCTGCAGATTCCCTACTCCGACGTGGTGACCGCCGCGCTGGTCCCGGCGCTGCTCTACTACGCGGCGCTGTTCATCGTCGCCGACCTCGAAGCCGCGCGCCGGGGCATCACGCCGGTGAAGGAATCCGAGATTCCCGCGTTCTGGCCGGCCATGAAGGCCGGGTGGATCTTCCCGCTCCCGTTCGCGGTCCTGGTCGGGACGCTGTTCTTCCTCAACTGGTCGCCCGAGCTCTCCGCGCTGGCTTCGACCGTCGTCATGTTCGGAACCGGCGTGCTGTTCGGCTACAAGGGCCGGCGCCTGCGGTGGCGCGACGCGCTCGACGCGCTGCGCGAGACCGGCGTCGCGGTGATCGACATTTTCATGATCGGCGCCGCCGCCGGCATCGTGATCGGCGTCCTCAACATCTCCGGTCTGGGCTTCGGGCTGACGTTGACGCTGGTGCAGATGGGCGGGGACAACGCATTCGTGCTCCTGCTCATCGCCGCGGCGGTGTGCATCGTTCTCGGCATGGGCATGCCCACGGCGGGCGTCTACATCCTGCTGTCCACCCTGATCGGGCCGGCGTTGATCGAGGTCGGGTTCGAGCCGATCGCCGCGCATCTCTTCATCCTGTACTTCGGAATGATGTCGATGATCACGCCGCCGGTGGCGATCGCCGCGTTCGCCGCGGCCTCGCTCTCGGGCGCCGACCCGATGCGCACCGGTTTCGCCGCCATGCGCTTCGGCTGGATCGCCTACGTGATTCCATTCATGTTCATCTACGCGCCGTCGCTGCTCTTGCAGGGCAGCGCGGTCGCGATCACGCTCGCCGCGATCACCGCGGTGGGCGGCGTGTGGCTCACCTCGATCGGCATCGTCGGCTACATGGTGCGCGCCCTCAATCCGCTCGAGCGCCTGCTGTTCGTCGCCGCCGGCATCGCGCTGGTGACGCCGGCCGGCGCGTTCCCGGGCGCGATCTACACCGACATCGGGGGCTTCGTGCTGGGCGTCCTGCTGGTGTGGCGCGAGCGCGCGCGGCTCTCGCGCCGGATGCTGTAGTAGGTGCCGGAAAAGATCACCGCCGCCCCGAGGAGCGTCGTGAGCTCGAGCGGCTCGGCGTAGAGCGCCATGCCGATCACGGCGATCAGCGGCAGCCGGAGAAAATCGATCGGGACGACGAGCGTGGCGTCCGCGGCGCGCAGGGCCCGCGTCAGGCAGAAATGCGCGCCGAGCCCGCTCGCCCCGACGGCGATGATCCACGGCAGCTCGGCCGCGCCGGGGGTGACCCATCCCGGCAGCGCCGGCAGAAGCGCGAGCGGGACCTGGATCGCCGACATGTAGAACAGCACCGCGAACGCCGTATCGTGCCCGGCCAGGCGCTTGGTCGCGATCATCGTCGCGGCGTAGGCGAACGAGCCGGCGAGCATCACCAGCGCCGCCGGCGACACCTGCGCGAAGCCGGGTCTCAGGATGATCAGTATGCCGGCGAGGCCGAACGCGAGCATGACGACGCGGCCGCGGTCCAGGCGCTCGCCCAGGATCAGCACGGCGAGCACGGCGGTCCACACCGGCATGGTGAACTCGATCGCGAACACGGTCGCGAGCGGCAGCATCCCGATCGCGTACACCCACGCGAGCTGGCCGCCGTAATGAAACACGTTGCGCGCGACGTGCACGCCGATCAGGCGCGTGCGCAGCGCCCGCGTGCCGAACCAGGGCAGGACCGCCAGCACCAGGACGAGCGAAACGAGGCTGCGCAGGAAGAGAATCTCGAAGGTGCCAATGGTGCGCAGCAGCTCGCGCACGGCGACCGCCATGAGGGAGAACCACAGCAGCGCGCCCCCCATCCACAGGGCGCCGCGCACGGCGGAGGGCAGTCCGGGTTGCGTCATCCGGTCATTTGTATCCGGGCTGGGTTTGGCGGGATACTAATCCAGAACCGGCCCGGACCGCCCGACGGAGGACCCGCGATGACCGCCGCTGTGAAGCGAGTGAAGGCGTCGATGATGAACGCCGTCCACGACCTGCCGCTGCTCGTCGCCCGCGACGAGGGCTTTTTCCGGGACGAAGGCCTCGACGTGGACGTCATCCGCACCCCGGGCTCGGGCCAGCGCGATTCCGACCACCAGGCGCTGCGCGCCAACGTCTTCGACCGCGCCATGGAGGTGCTCTACGACCAGGGCGCGTGCGACCAGTTCCGGATGTGCGAATGGGGCGTCATGAAGCGCGCGGTGGAGTCCACCGTGAGCGGCGGGCATCGACCGGCGAAGATCGTGGCCCTGGGCTCGGCGATGTCTTCCTTCGCGATCGTGACCGCTCCCGGCTCGCGCATCTACGAGCCCGAGCAGCTGAAGGACCGGCCGATCGGCGTCAGCCCGTACAACGGCTCGCATTTCACCACGCTGAAGCTCCTCGAGGGATTCCTCAAGCGCGAGCAGATCAAGGTTGCCTTCGCGGGAACGATGAAGGAGCGGATGGAAGCGGCGCTGCGCGGCGAGGTGGCGGCGGTCAGCCTGATGGAGCCGTGGATCAGCATCGCGGAGAAGCGCGGCATGCGCGTCCTCATGGAGTCGCATTCGACGCGCAGCGAGGCCGCCGGCGAGGAGCTGGACGGGCCGACGCTGGCGAAGATGTTCCGCGCCGAAGCGGCCGCGGCGCGCGCGATCGAGCAGGACCCCGGCCGCTACGAGCACTACTTCGTGGCGGAAGCGGGCGGGCTGCTCGAGCGCGGGGACCTGAAGCTCGCGCGCATCCTCAACGCGCCGCCGGAGCCCTATACCCGCGAGCGCTTCGATCACACCTACCAGTGGACGCTCGGATGGGCACTGGTTCCGCCGGGTGCGACCTACGAGAACACGGTGGACAACCGCGCCTGGCAGTAGCCACCAGCCTTCAGGATGAAGGCGGAAGGATGACCCGGCCCGGTGGCCGGTCAGTGGTCGCTGCCTGATTCAGCCGCCTGCCACGCGAAGGTACGCTTCATCGCGTTGACGCGCGCGAGGTAGGCCTTGACGTCGTGATCGCCGCAGCGCGCCGCTGCGGTCAGCTGAAAACCCCGTCCCGCGTAAGCGTCGCCCGTCCCGGGCCCGCACAGGTGGATGACGGCGGCGAGATCCTGCTGCTGCTGGAGCGTCGCCGCGGTCGCCCGCCGGCGCGCGAGCGTTCGCGCGACGCTGCGATCCAGGAAGGCGGCGGTCATCTCGATGGCGTGGCTCGGGATGACGCGGGTGTAGAGGCCGTTGAACCAGCACGACCCCCAGTCGTTCCAGGGTCCGTCCTCCACCACCACGTGGTCATGGACGCAGTAGCGGCGCGCGTCCCGGAACGCCGCGTTCGTGATCTGGTACATCCCGACCGCGCTCGAGGCGGGCTGGTAGATCTCGAGCGGATTCCAGGTGATCTGCCATCGCCAGTAGGTGCGCGCCACCGGGTTGCCCGAGCCTTCGACCTGGGCCAGCGCGGCCAGCAGCCCGGGCGTCATGACGGCGGTGGAATGCGCGCGGAAGAGCGGCCCGTACTGGCGCCAGGTCTCCGCCGGCGTCTTGTGGAGCGCGCCGCTCACCGGGAAGAACATCTCGGCGGGCTTGCGGATCACCTGATACAGCCAGTTCAGCGCGAGCGCGATCACCAGGACGGCGGCCGTCCCCGCGACCAGCCGGACTGCCAGCGGCGCAGCCCATAGCTCCCGGAACGCCCGCCGGCCCGAGCGCGAGAGCGGCTGCACGAACGCCAGCCGCACGCGGCGCGCCCGCTCCTTTCCGGACCCGGCCGGGGCGGCGCGCGTCACCGATGCCGCTCGGCGGCCTCGAGCGCCGCGCGGGCGCCCGCGGCGTCGCCGCGTGCCTCGCGCGCCTGCGCGATGAGGCGCCAGTTCTCCGCGCGCAGCCGGCTGTCGGCCCCGGCCCACGAGTTGGAGCGCGCCGCGACGCTCTCCGCCTGCGCGTAGTCGCCCTGCATCAGGCGCACCCGGGCCAGCTCCTGCCACAGATGGGGATTGCGCGGCTCGATGCGCAGCGCGCGCTCGAGCGACGACGCGGCTTGCACCAGCCGGCCGGCCGCGGCGTCCGTGCGCGCGCCGTTTACCAGGCTGGCGACGGCCGCGCTCCCCATGGGCGGCGCGGGAGCATGCGCCGGCACGGAATCCGATACGGGCGCCCGATGCTCCAGGCCCGCGCAGCCGCCGAGGATCACCGCCAATGCAAAAAGAATTCTCATCGGGCCCCTACCCGCGGCTCAGCGCCCGAACACGCGCTCGAACCAGCTCTTCGCCTGCTGCTTCACCTCCTCGACCGCGACGCCCAGCGCGGTGGCGCACGGCGCGCGCTCCACCGGCGCCGAGCCCTGCGCGAACGGCAGCTCCAGCGCGCCGGAGCAGAACGCATCCGCGCGCAACCCGCTACCCGGGTCGATCAGGACGAGCTCGATGCCGTCCGGCCGGGCCGGCGCCAGCGGCTCGGGGTCGAGCGCCGCCATCAGCTCGCCCCAGAGCGGCAGCGCCGCGCCCGCGCCCGAGAGATTCGCCGCGCGGTTGTCATCGTAGCCGAGCCACACGACGGCGAGCCGGTTGCCGGTGAATCCGGCGAACCAGGCGTCGCGCTGCTCGTCCGTCGTGCCGGTCTTGCCCGCGACGGCGCTCTCCGGCGGCAGCCAGTGCTTCAGCGCCTCGGCCGTGCCTTCGCTTACGACGCCCTGCATGGCGGCGGTGAGGAGGTACGTGGGCCCGGCCGGGAAGGCCTGCTCCATTTTGAGGGGATAGGGCTTGAGCGGCCGGCCGTCCTGCGTGGTCACCTCGCGGATCGCGCGCAGCGGCGCGCGGAATCCCGCGGCTGCGATCGTCTGGTACATCTGCGCGACCTCGAGGGGCGAAAGCTCCACCGCGCCGAGGAGCGTCGCCGCATACGGCTTCAGCTCGCGCTCGATGCCGAGCCGCTTTACGGTGGCGAGCACGCGCTCGATGCCGATGTCGGTGCCCAGCCGCGCGGTCGCGGCGTTGTAGGACAGCGCGAGCGCCGTGCGCAGCTGCACCATGCCGTGGAACGTCTTGTCGAAATTCTTCGGCTCCCAGTCCGGCGCGCCCCGGCTCTTCCAGACGAACGGCGCGTCCTCGATCGGCGTGACGAGGGTATAGCGCGCGGGCTCGGCGAGCGCCGTCAGATAGATCACGGGCTTCAGGAGCGAGCCCACGGGCCGCGCCGCGTCAAGCGCGCGGTTGAAGCCGCGGTAGCGCACGTCGCGTCCGCCGACCAGCGCCTGCACTTCGCCGGTCTGGCCGTCGGTGACCACGATCGCGCCCTCGAGCCCGGGCGGTCCGAAGCGCTTGTCCCGGTCGTACTGCGCGAGCTTGCGCTCGAGCACGCGCTCCGCGACCGCCTGCACCCGCGGATCGAGCGTGGTGAACACCCGCAACCCCTCCGAGCGCAAGTCGGCTTCGTCGTAGTCCCGGCGCAGCTGCCGGTGCACGAGCTCGAGAAAGGCCGGGTGCGGCGACGTGCCCACCGGGGACTTCGGGCTCACCCCGAGGCCCGCGGCCCGCGCGGCCGCGTACTGCTCGTTCGTGGCGTAGCCCAGGTTCCTGGTCTCGCGCAGCACCATGTTGCGCCGCTCGAGCGCGCGCTGCGGGTGACGGTACGGGTCGTAATGGGCCGGGCCCTTCACCATCGCGACCAGCAGCGCACTCTCCGCGAGCGTCAGGTGCTCGACCGTCTTGCCGAAATAGTGAAGCGACGCGAGCCCGACGCCGTGGATGGCGCGGTCGCGGTCCTGGCCGAAATAGATTTCGTTCAGGTAGGTTTCGAGGATCTCGCTCTTGTCGTAGTGCACCTCGAGCAGCACCGCCATGAAGAGCTCGGTCACTTTGCGCCGCGCGGTGCGCTCGGGGGTCAGGAAGAAATTCTTCACCAGCTGCTGCGTCAGCGTGCTGCCGCCCTGGAGGCCCCTGCCCCGGACGAAGTTCACGGCCGCGCGCGCGATGCCGCGCAGGTCGAAGCCGCCGTGCGAGTGGAAGTTGCGGTCCTCGGTCGCGAGCAGCGCCTGCGCCAGGTGCTTCGGCACCTCGCCCAGCCGCACGAGCACGCGGTCTTCGTTCCCCGCGGGGTAGAAGCCGCCAATCGGCAATGGCTCCAGGCGCACGAGGGGCAGGTCCCGGCCTTCCGCATCGCGCAGCGACGCCGCCGTGCCGTTCTCGAACGCCACGCGCAGGCGCCGCGCGGGCTGCGGCCCGTCCCAGAATACAAACGGCCGCAGCGCGATCTCGAGCCCGTCGCCGTCGCGGACGAACCAGCCCGACTCGCCCTCGTGCCGCGCCTCGCGGTAGCCGGCGCGCCGCAGCTCGTCCATGACGCTCGCCGGCGAGACGCGCAGCCCGGCGTGCAGCTCCAGCGGGCGGGCGTAGATGCGCGCCGGCAGCGCAAAGCGCCGGCCTTCGAATTCGCTGCGCACGCGGAGATCGAGGTACAGCGTGAAGGCGGCCGCGAGCAAGGCCACCGAGAGCAGCGTATAGCGGAGATACCGCCAGGTTTTCCTGCGGCGGGACATCGGTTGGATTCTACTTCGTTGCGGTGTGCGGGCGGCCGGTTGCCGCCGCGCTAAGGATTACCGAAAACATGTCGCCTCACAGCGACAGCAAGCTGGAAGTCACTGCGTCACCTCATCCCCCCTGCCCCCCTTTGACAAAGGGGGGTGCACGAAGTGCGGGGGAAACCTGCCCCCCTTTGACAAAGGGGGCGCACGAAGTGCGGGGGAAACCTGTCCCCCCTTTGACAAAGGGGGGGGCGCGAAGTGCGGGGGGAAACCTGTCCCCCCTTTGACAAAGGGGGGTGCGCGAAGTGCGGGGGGATTTCGTCAGCCGTCACTCAATTGGGCTCTGGAATGCGGCGGGCGGCTCAGGGCATCGGGCGCCTCGACCGGGCGGTGGCCCTCCACCTGCGCGGCGTAGAGGACGCGCCGGCTCACCGTGTCGAACGCATCGCGCCGGTGCAGCGCCGCGCGGTTGTCCCACACCACCACGTCGCCGGTGGACCATTTGTGCTCGTACCAGAACCGGGGCTGCGCCGCGTGCGCCCACAGCCGGTCGAGCAGCGCCTCCGATTCCTCGAGCGGAAGTCCATTCACGTACGAGCCGTGGCGCCGCCCGAGGAACAGCAGGTTGTGCCCGGTCTCGGGGTGCGTCGAGATGACCGGGTGGCTCGGGCCCGGCACCGTGCGGATGTCCATGTCGAGCGACATTCCGGGCCGGAGCCTCATCGCGGTATCCACGATGTCGGCCTGCTTGATGGTCATCCCGGACACGCGGCGCTTGAACTCGGCGGGCAGCGCGTCGTATGCCGCGTAGCAGTTCATGAAGAAGGTGTTGCCGCCCTGCTCGCGCGCGGGCACTTCCATCGCGACCAGCATCCGCGCCGCGGTCGGCCGCTCCTTGAAGGAGAAATCCGAATGCCACGTGACGTCCCCGTCGCCGAGGATGCCGATCGCCTCGCCGCGCTCGCGCACGTTCGAGACGACCGTCACCTCGGGCGGAAGGTTGAGCAGGCGCATGCCGGCGCGTTCTTCCAGCTTGCGCTTGTGCAGGTTGGACGAGGTCACCGGCGTGCCGAAACGCCGCACCAGCACGACGAGATCCCCGGCGGTCAGCGACTGGCCCCGGAAAACCAGCACAACGTGGTGCAGCCACGCCTCGTGCAGTGCCTGGAACGCCGCGTCGTCGAGCGCCCGCAGGTCGAGGCCGCGCACCTCCGCGCCGAGCGCGGCATCCGCCGGCACGACTTCAAACCGCGCTCCCAGCCGCGCGAGTCCGGGCGCCGCCGGGTTCGCGATCGTCATGCCAGCGTCACCTCGAGCGCGCCGCATTTCTCGACTTCGGTGACGACCTTGTCGCCGGCCTTGAGCCACACCTGCTTCCCGGGCGGATAGCCCAGGATCACGCCCTGCGGCGTCCCGGTGTAGATGATGTCGCCGGGCAGTAACGTCATGTGGCGCGAGCAGTAGCTCACGATCTGCGCGCAGCTGTAGATCATGTCAGAGGTGTTCGAGTTCTGGCGCTGCTTGCCGTTCACGTAGGTGGCAATTTTGAGATTCTGCGGGTCCGCGATCTGGTCCGCGGTGACGACCCACGGCCCCAGCGGCGCGAAGCCGTCGCAGGTCTTGCCGAGCATCAACTGGCTCGTGACCCGCATGAGATCGCGCGCCGTAAAATCGTTTCCGTTGGCGTAGCCGAAGACATACGACAGCGCCATCTCCTCGGGCACGTCGCGCGCCGTGCGGCCGATCACGACCACCAGCTCCACCTCGTAGTCGAACTGCGAGGACACCTTCACCGGCAATGGGATCCGGCCGCGATGGCCGACGAGCGTGTTGTTGTACTTGTTGAAGAGTATCGGCACCGGCGGAATCGGGTTGCCGGTCTCCTGGGCGTGCCGGCGGTAATTGAGCCCGACGCAGATGATCTTGCCGGGGCGCGGAACGGCGGGAGCGAAGCGCGCGCGCGATTCCGGAATGAGCACGCGCCTGCCGCGCTGGTCGGCGAGCGCCTTCTCCGCGAGCTTCTTGAGCGGCGCGCAGTCCGCCCCTTCGATGACGGCGTGTATGTCCGTCGGCGCCTTGATGCGGAACAACGCGGAAGCCTTGGCGACGTCCAGGATGCCACGCTCTGTCTTGAGCCCCAGCGTGCCGCCGCCGCGCCCGGCCAGCGTGCAGAACGTCATGTTGCGCGCCCGGCTCATTTCACTAATCCCATCTCGGTCAACCGTTGGCGGTAGCGCTGGAACTGCGATTCCAGTGACTCGGGAAGCTCACGGTGTCCCATCCGGTCCACGATCCAGAGGTTGCGCTCGATGTCCTTCCGGATCTCAGCCGTTTGCATCATCTTACCCAGCGCGGCGTCCCAGTACGACGCCTGCTCGACAGTGATTCCCTTCGCGGCCAGCACCACAAAGGAAACGGGGGTCAGCACGTCGAGCCCCTGCTCGCGCAGCGTGGGGACCTCGGCGAGCGGCCCCGGTATCCGCTGCGGCCCCGCCACGCCGATGTAACGCAGCCTGCCGCCCTGCACCATTGACATGGGGCTCCCCGGGCTCGACAGCCCGACGTCGAGGTGGCCACCGGCGACCGCGGCGGCGGCCTTGGTGCCCGAGTCGAACACGACGGTCTTGGCTTGCTTCGGGTGGAGCCCGACCGAAGCCGCGACGTCTGCGATCGAGATGTGCAGCGGGCTGCCCGGGGCGACCGAAAAACCGAAGGTAACCGAGGCCGGATCCTTTTTCAGGCGGTCGCGCACGTCCGCCATGCCCCGGATCGGCGAATCGGCCTTCACGTAATAGACCTGGTACTCGGTGAACAGCCGCGCGATGGGCGTCACGTCACGGTGCGTCACGGTCCCGCGCCCGCCCGCGAGCGTCGTGAGCCAGCTCGAGGACGCGAGCGCGAGGTAATGCGCGTCCCCCGCGTGCGAATTGAGGTACGACATGGCGATGGTCTGACCGCCCCCAGGCCGGTTGACGACGCTCATGGAAGTCGGAATCAGCCGATTCACCGTCAGCGCGTTCTGGACCGCGCGCCCGATGCGGTCGTTCGCGCCTCCCGCCGCCGCTCCGACCACGAACTCCACATTTTTCTCGGGACTCCAGCTCGACTGCTGGGCATGGCCAACGCCGGCCGCCACTGACAGGGCGAGCAGACCGAGTGCATATCGTGCATATCGTGCATATCGCATGGTGTCCTCCTGGTTGTCGTCGCGACCCGCGCCGTCAGCGCGCGAGCCAGGTCATCTCCGATCGCTGGCGCGCCTCGAACGCTTCAATCTCCGGCAGGTGGCGCAGCGTCACGCCGACGTCATCGAGGCCGCGGAGCAGGCGCTCCTTGCGCGTCGGGTCGATCTCGAATCGATACTGAGCGCCGCCGGGATCGGTCACCGACTGCCTTTCCAGGTTAACGGTGATGCGCGCGCCCGGCGCATCCCGCAGCTGCTTCCACAGTCCCGACACCGCCTCCTGCGGCAGTACGACCGGCAGCACGCCGTTCTGCAGGCAGTTCGCGGCAAAAATGTCGCCGAAGCTCGGCCCGATCAGGACGCGGATTCCGTAGTCGAGCACCGCGTAGGCCGCGCCCTCGCGCGAGGAGCCGCAGCCGAAATCGGAGGCCGTGACGAGGATCTGCGCGCCCCGGTACGCCGGATGATTGAGAACGAACTCGGGGAGCGGCCGGTCGTGCTCGTCGAAGCGCAGGTCATGAAGGAACGCTTCCGCGTAGTCGGCGTGTCCCGGCCGGCGATATTTCCGGTTGTAACGGGTATGGATGATCATGCCCGTGTCGATCTTGGCGATCTCGAGCGGAGCGGCAATGGCCGTGAGCGTCGTGAGCGGCTGCATGACTATGATGCGAGGGCACGCACGTCGGTCAACCGTCCGGTGACCGCAGCGGCCGCCACCATCGCCGGGCTCATGATGTGGGTCAGCGCGCCGCGGCCCTGACGGCCTTCGAAGTTGCGGTTGGTCGTGGACGCGCAGCGCTCGCCCGGCGCGACGGTATCGCCGTTCGCGCCACCACACATCGAGCAGGCCGAATCTCGCCATTCGAATCCGGCCTCGCGAAAGATGCGATCAAGCCCTTCGGCTTCGGCCTGCCGTTTCACGCCGGTGGAGCCCGGCGAGACCATCGCCGGCACAACGACGCGCCGTCCCTTCAGCACCTGCGCGGCGGAGCGCAGGTCCTCGATGCGGCCGTTGGTGCAGGAGCCGATGAACACGCGGTCCACGCGGATGCTGGCGAGCGGCGTTCCCGGCTTGAGACGCATGTATTCCAGCGCCCGCTCGACGCGCTGGCGCCGCACGCCGTCGCGCACTGTCGCCGGGTCGGGCACGGATTCGGTGATCGGCGAGCAGTCCTCCGGACTGGTGCCCCAGCTCACCATGGGCGCGAGCCGGCTCGCGTCGAGGTCGAGCTCGCGGTCGAAGCGCGCGCCCTCGTCCGTGGGCAGCGTGCGCCAGAAGGCGAGCGCCCTGTCCCACTCGGCGCCGACGGGCGCGTGCGGCCGGCCGCGAAGATAGGCGTACGTCGTGTCATCCGGCGCGATCATGCCGATCCGCGCCCCCGCCTCCACCGACATGTTGCACACCGTCATCCGCCCTTCCATGGACAGCGCGCGGATGGTCGTGCCGGCGTACTCTACCGCGTGCCCGGCGGCACCGCCGATGCCGGTGCGCGCGATGATCGCGAGGATCACGTCCTTGGCGGTCACGCCGGGCGGCAGCACGCCGTCGACGCTGATGCGCATCGCCTTGGGCTTCTTCTGCCACACCGTCTGGGTCGCGAGAACGTGGCGCAGCTGGTTCGCCGCGCCGATCGGCATCGCGAGCGCGCCGAGCGCGCCGTTCGTTGCCGTGTGCGAATCGTTGCAGGTGACGAGCAGCCCCGGCTGGGTGATCCCCAGCTCCGGCCCGATCACGTGCGCAATGCCCTGGCGGGGGTCATGCATGTCGATGTGCTCGAGCCCGAACTCCCGCGCATTCTCGTCCTGCATTTCCACCACGCGCCGGATGTCGGCGTCGGCGATCTCCGATGCGCCGCCGGCACGGCCGGTCGTCGGGAGATAGTGGTCGGTGACCGCGATATTCTGCGACGGACGGCGTACCTTGCGGCCTTCCGCGCGCAGCTGGTCGAAGCCGAGAAAGGCCCCGCCCTCGTTGATCAGGTTCCAGTCAACGTAGAGCAGGTCCTCGCTGCCGGGCTTGTGGACGACGACGTGGCGGGCCCAGACCTTATCGAACAGCGTGCGGGGATCATCCTTCATCCTTCTGCCTTCATCCTTCTGCGTTAGGGCTCACGCCGCCCGCGCGAACGCCTCCTGCACCTGCTTTTCGTACGCGATCACCTTCTGCACGCTCGCGCGCCCCTGCATGCGCTCGTAGTGGGCCATGCAGTTCCTGAACCCCGAGAGGTCGATCTTGAACGAGACCGCGCGCCGGAAGCACCAGAAGAAGTAGGCGTCGCAGGCGGTGAAGTGCTCAAAGAACCACTCGCGGCCGGCGAGCCGGTCGTCCACGACCTTCATGTCCTCGAGCAGGAGCTTGTTGGCGACGCGCTTGACGCTTTCCTCCGAGCCCGGGAGATCGCAGTAGTTCTGGGGGCGGGCGTTGGGCGTGAGATGCGGGTGGATGCCCGAGCCGAAGAAGCCCATCAGCGAGATCGCCTTGATCTCCTCCCTGGGGTCCGCCGGCAGGAGCTTCGCCGCGGGATGCTGGCGGTGGATCCAGATCTGGATGGCGATGTTCTCTGTCAGCGGCTCGCCGTCGATCACGAGAACCGGCACCTTGTGCTTGGGATTCAACCGCAGGAACTCCGGCTTGCGGTTGTCGCCGTTGCGCGTGTTGATCGGGCGCACTTCGAACTCGGCGCCGGCCTCCGTCAGCGTCACGAACGGCACCAGCGCGCAGGTCACGGGGGCGTAATAGAGCATCAGCTTCATCGCGGGAAATCCTCGGGTGACAGATGGGGGCGGTGAGATTCTAGCAGCACCGCGCCGCCGACCGCGATGGGCAGCAATCAGCGCGCCTCGTCCGCGCCTAAACGGGTCATCCTGCCACGTTCCGCCTTCGAGGCAGGTCCAACTCATCAGTCGCGTGGTATCAGCCGCCGAAGGAGCTAGCGCTCCACCCCGGTTTGGCGCGATACTTCAAAAAAACGGAGCTGGCCCGGTTCACTTTTCCACGCCCGCAAGCGCCTGAATTGATGCCTGCCAACAGGAAGCCCGCGGGGCCTGAATCCGCGGTCACGCCATTACTCCCGGTCACCATCGAGCCCGGCACCATTCGTTACGCGCCCGGCGTGCGCGCCGGGCATTGGGTGTTCGCAACGGGGCACAAGGGCACGGCCGATTTTGCGGGCGGCATGGCGCCCGAGGCGATCGACGCGGCCGCGCCGCTCCATGGGCTGCCCAAGCACAAGAAGGAGGCGCGGCGCATCTTCGCCAACTTCGACAAAGTGCTGAAGGCCGGCGGCACCGATCGCGGGCACGTCGTTCGCGTGGACCAGTACTACACGGGCGCACAGGTCGTTCCCGCCTACCACGAAGTGCGGCGCGAATTCTTCGCCGGCCATGTGCCGCCCAGCACCTCGAACCTGCATCGGAAGTTCCTGCTCGCGGGGCAGGACATGGAGGTGCAACTGATGGCCGTCGTTCCCGCAACGGGCTTCGAGGTGAAACAGCACCGCCCGAAGAACCTGCCGGTGCACGCGACCTCCGCCTACAGCCCGGTGCTCACCTGCGGCGACTACGTGTTCGTGGCCGGCCAGACCGCGGAAGCGCTCAACACCGAGGAAGGCCCGATCGACCCCGCCGCGCGCATGCCCGCCGGGCACCTGTGGAAGGGCACGCCGATCAAGCTCGAGACCGAGTTCGTGATCGAGCGCAAGCTCAAGCCCGCGCTGGCCGGCGTCGGCAATACGCTCGACGAGGTGGTGAAGGCGCAGGTCTACCTGCGCGACATCGGCGACGTGCCGGCTTTCAACGAAGTGTGGGCGAAGCATTTCGGACGCGCGCCGCCCGCCACCACGATCATCACCACCGCCACGCCCGGATTCATCTGCGAAGCGGGCCGCATCGAGATCAACACCCTCAGCGTGCGCCGTGGCGGCCGCATCCGGAAGCAGGTGGTCGACGCCGGCGTGCCCACGGCATACGCCGGCCACGTGCAGGCGATCCGCGCCGGAGACCTGCTGTTCCTCTCCGGGTTGATGGCGGTCGACGCGGACGGGGCGCTCGCGCGCGCAGCGCGCATCGATCCGCAGCGGCCTCACTTCGGCAGCGCCGTGCAGCTGCAGATGGACGTCATGCTCGAGCATGCGCAACGCATCTGCCGGAAGGCCGGCACGTCGCTTGCCAACGTGGTGCGGGCGCAGCAGTTTCATACGAACCTCGCCGATTTCCACGCCGCCTGGCAAGCCTGGGAGCGGCACCTGTCCGGCCGCAGCCTCCCGTTCTCGGCGATCGAAGTGCCCGCGCTCAGCGTCCCAGGCGCCGTCGTGATGCTGGACCTCTGGATATACGCCCCTTGAAAGGAAGACCATGAAAATTCGCCCTTTGCCCCCTGTCCGCTTGAACAGCCGGATCATCACTGCGCTTCTCGCCCTGGCCGGCATCGCGCCGGCGCCCGCCCCAGCGCAGGCGCCCGACGCGGCCGCCGGCTACCCGCCGCAGCAGATCCGCTTCGTGGTCCCCTTCACGGCGGGCGGCGGCACGGATGTCATCATGCGCATCGTCGCGAAGCACCTCGCCGACAATTGGAAGATCACGGCGCTCGTGGATAACCGGGTGGGCGCCGGCGGCGTCATCGGCTCGCAGTACGTCACGACGCAGAAGCCGGACGGCCGCACCTTTCTCGCGGTGGCGAGCGCCTTCGCCGTGCGCGCCGCGATCGACCCCAAGGTGCCGTACGACGTAACGCGAAATTTCTCCGGCGTCGGACAGATCGCGCGCTCCCCGAGTTTCCTTGTCGTGTCCACGTCCCACGGCTTCGCCTCGCTCAAGGAGCTGATCGCCTATGCCAAGCGCCAGCCCGAGGGCATCTTCTATACGTCCGCCGGTGTCGGCAGCACCGCCCACATGCACGCCGCGGCGGTTGCGCATCTCGCGGGCATCAAGGCCGATCACGCGCCATCGCGCGGCACGCCGGAAGCGGTCAATGAGGCGATGGCCGGGCGCGTCCTCTATGCGTTCGCGCCGGGCCCGAACGCCATTCCCCTCGCGAGGGCGGGCAGGCTGCAGATCCTGGCAACGACTTCGCCGGCCGGCGCGCGCTTCCTGCCGGGCATACCGAGCCTCGCGCAGGCGGGCTTGCTAGGCTACGAGGGCGACGACTGGTTCGGCGTGTTCGCGCCGGCGGGCACCCCGCTCGCGATCCGGGAGCGCGTGTCTAAAGAAATGGCGCGCATCCTGGCCCGCACCGACGTCCGGGAACGCCTGTTCGTGCTGGGCGCCGCGCCGGAGTCGAGCATGCCGGTGAAATTCGAAGCCTTCGTGAGCGATTACGTGGCCCGCATGCGCAAGCTCGGCAAGACCATCGGCATCACGCCGCAGTAGCGCGCCGGTGTCCGGGAGCGCGTCGATGGGATCGATCGAAGCACGGCTGAAGAAGATGGGCTACGAGCTGCCGCCGCCGTTCGTGTTCCCGAAGAACAACCGCACCGGCTGCACCCAGGCCGGCACGCTGCTCCTGCTGTCGGGGCACGGGCTCGACCTGCCGAAACTGCCCGGCGTCCGGCAGACCGGCAAGTTCGGCTTGGACATCACGGTGGAGGAGGGCTACGCGACCGCGCGCGGGGTGGCCCTCACCATGATGGCCACGATCAAGGCGCATTGCGGCGACCTGGACCGCGTAAAGCGCGTGCTGCGCCTGTTCGGCATGTGCAACTGCACGCCGGATTTCGTCCAGCAGCCTCAAGTCATCGATGGGGCATCGGACCTCTTCTTCGAGCTGTGGGGTCCTGAGTTCGGGAAGCACGCGCGCTCGGCGGTGGGGCATGCCGCGCTGCCACGCGGCATCGCGGTGGAAATAAATGGTGAGTTCGAGCTACATCCCTAACTGACGGGCGTCGAGTGACGGGGTTTCCGTCTACCCTCAACCCTCATCTCTTGGTCAGCGGCGGCAGCGGCAGCTTCGCGCCCTCCGGCAAGGGCGTGCCGTCCACGTTGAGGGCCATCGACACCAGCCCGTAGAATCCGTTCACCGCGATGAGGTCCACGATACCGCGCTCGCCGAAGCGCTCCCGCGCGGCCTTGTACGTCGCGTCGCTCACCCCCTGCGTCTCGTGCAGCTCGCGGGAGAAGTTGTAGACGAGCGTCTCGTCCGCGTCCATCTTCGCCGGCCGGCGCCCCTGCGCGATGTCTTCCCCGATGGCGGGGTCGAGCCCCGCCTCGAGCGCGAGGCGGTGATGCGCGAACCACTCGTACTGGCACGTCCAGTGGCGCGCCGTCACGATGATCGCCAGCTCATTCAACTTCGAAGGCAGCGAGCTGCGAAAGCGGATTTCCGCGCCCAGCTCCTGAATGATGTTGCCCACCCCGGGGCTGCGCAGCCAGACGTTGAACGGCCCGCCGAGCGGGCCCGGCCGGGCGGCCGACGAGTTCTTCACGGCGGAGCGCGGCCCGGAGCGGATCGCGTCCGCGACCTTCTTCTGCTCCGGCGTCAGCTCCTCGGGGGGAATCAGCTTGAACCGCCGCGGGTCCGCCGCGCCTGCCTTGCCTGCTGTTGTGCTCACGGTCATTCCTTGTTCGGGAGAAACGGGAACTTACTGGTTATCGAGCAGCGTCGCGAGATTCTTCCAGAGGATCTTCTCCTTCTCCTCCGGCGTGAGCGACTTCAAGCCCTGCACCCACGCGACCGGCGAGGGATGCCACAGCACGAACGGCCAGTCGCTGCCCAGCACCACCCGGTCGGCGCCCACCCGGTCGATCAGGAAGCGCAGCGCCTCCTCGCTGGGCACCACGGTGTCGTAGTAGAGGCGCTTCTGGTACGCGCCCGGCGGCTGCGGCGTGCTGCGTGTCGCCGGCCGGTCGTGCCAGTTGCGATCGAGCCGCCCCATCGCGAAGCAGGCCGGCCCGCCGCCGTGCGCGATGCACACTTTCAAGTCCGGGCACTTCTCCAGCACGCCGCCGCAGATCAGCACGCCCACGACGATCGCATCGTCCAGGATCACGCCGAGGCTGTTGGAGAGCCCGTGGCGCCTGATCCGCTGCATGAGGAAATTGTTCTGCGGCTGCGGATGGTAGAAGAGCACCGCCCCCATCTGCTCCGCGGCCTTGAAGAACGGCAGGAACTTGGGCTCGTCCCACTGCTCGCCGTTCACCTGCGTGTCGAGGGAGGCCCCCTTGAGCCCCAGCTTCGTCACCGCGCGCTCGAGCTCCCCGATCGCGGACTTCACGTCCTGCACGGGCAGCGTCGCGAGCCCGGCCAGGCGCCCGGCGTTCTGGCGCACCGTCGCGCCGATCTCATCATTCACTTCGCGCGCGAGTGCGAGCCCCTGCGCCGCCTCGAGGTGGTAGCCCACGAACGGCGTGTGAATGGAGAGCACCTGCACGTCCACCTTCTGCGCGTCCATGTCCTTCAGGCGCTCCTCCACCGTGTAGCGCAGCTTGGGCGAAGTGAAGGCCGTGCGCATGCCGCCTCCCACCATCCCGCCCATGCCCTCGCCCGGCTCGTGGCGAAAGCCGTGCCATTCCTGTTTCGCGGCGATCGCCTTCCACAGGGAATCCGGAACGACGTGGGCGTGGATGTCTATCGTTTTCATGAGCGTTCTTCTCCGCCGCAATGGACCAGGCCGGGGGAGATTAGCACGTACTGAAACGGGCGCTGCCAGCGGCTCAAGAAAAGTCTGGGATCGGAGCGCCTACTGCGCTATAATGCGCCATCAGAAAGCCCGGACCCGCCGGGCTTTTTTGCTCACTATGGTCGGGCGGATGGGTCCCGGAAAGGTGAAAGCATGCCAACCATGAACATTGCAAGGCCGAGACGAACGGTGGAATGGACCGACGACAGGATCGCCGCTCTGACGACGACCGAGGTGCAGCAGTTGCGCGCCAACGCGGAACGGCTCAACGATCCGGATATCAAGCAGCGCTGCGACGCCGAGCTGAGCGCGCGGCGCAAGGCCGCCAACGCCAAGGCCCGGGCCCTCCGGGCGGACAAGAAGAAACCCCTGCAAACGGGAGGAGCGGCATGACGGATCCAGTCGTCGGGCGCGCGCGCTTCATGGTCGGCAAGTACGAGGTGATCGCGGAGCCCATCCCGCATTCGCGGCAGATGCTGCGCTACACCGTGCACGTCGGCAAGACGCGGATCGGCGCCCTGGTGAGCGTGCCATCGGAGTCCGACTGCCGGTTCCTGGAGAAGCCGCCGATCGTGCCCCCGCTCAAGATTTTCTACGTCACGAGCAGGCCCGGGCGCCCGAAGAAGAACGCCAAGCCCCCCGTCGTGCTGGAACGCTACCAGCCCGGCTTCCGGGAAGAACTCCCCGCCGACGTGTCGCTCGACGGGCTCGGGAAGCAGGGCGACCGCTAAAGAAAAAGCCGGGCCTGAGCCCGGCTTTCGCGTTGCAGTGCTGACTTCTTAGGCGGCCTGGATGTTGGTCGCCTGCGTCTTGCCTTTGTTGCCGGCCGTGACCTCGAACGACACCTTCTGGCCTTCCTTCAGCGTCTTGAATCCCTGCATGTTGATCGCGGAGAAATGGGCGAACAAATCCTCGCCGCCGCCATCTGGAGTGATGAAGCCAAAACCCTTCGCATCATTGAACCACTTGACTGTTCCGGTTGCCATCGTCGTCTACCTTCTGGAAAAAATAAGGGCTGAGCCCGAAAATCGTGTCTGATCTCAAAGCCCCGGAGGAACGGACAAACGGCAATCCAACCAGCCCAAGTACTCGAAATTAAACATCGAGCGCGCACCTTATAGGGGTAGCCGCGCTGCGTCAAGGGTAAACTGATCAGCGCCCAAACGGGCCCTGGGCCCATCCCTCGTTGTCCGTCACTCGTTACTCGTCACCGCATCGATAGGAGGAGCCATGAAATTCAACGTCGGCGCATTGGCATTGGCAATCGGCGTGTTCTGGGGCGGCTCGATTTTCCTCGTGGGCATCGTCAACCTGGTCGTTCCCGACTACGGGCGGGCGTATCTGCTGCTGGCCGCCTCCATCTACCCGGGCTACAGCGCAGGCACGTCGTTCGACCAGGTCGTCATCGGCACGCTCTACGGGCTGGTGGACGGCGCGATCGGCGGCGCCATCTTCGCGTGGCTCTACAACTGGATCTCGACGTTCTTCCGCCCAGCCGTTTGATCCTCATCGAAAATTTCCGCGCGGTCTTCTACGCGCCGTTCTACGCGGCGTGCGCGCTCGGCGCGTACGAGGCGGAGGGACTCGAGGTCGAGCTGAAGCCTGCCGCGGAGCTCGGCAAGGCCCTGCAAGCGGTGAGTGCCGGCGAAGGCCAGGTGTCGTGGGGCGGCCCGCTGCGGATCATGGTCGCGCTCGATCAGGATCCGAACTGCGGCTACGCCGCGTTCTGCGAAGTGGTGGGACGCGATCCCTTCTTCCTCGTCGGGCGCACCCCGAACCCCGGCTTCGCGCCCGCGCAGCTGCCCCAGTGGACGCTCGGAGCGGTCACCGAGGTGCCCACCCCGTGGATCTGCCTGCAGCACGATCTACGCCGGGCCGGGATCGCCCCGTCGTCAGTGAAGCTCGCCCGCGGACGCACCATGGCGGAGAACGCCGCCGCGCTGCGCGCGGGAGAGGTGGACGTGATCCAGGTATTCCAGCCCCATGCGCAGGCGCTGGTGGACGAAGGCGTCGGGCATGTTTGGTACTCCGCCGCGAGCCGCGGGCCGACGGCCTACACCTCGTTCAACACGACGCGCGCTTTCATCGAGCGGGATCCGGACACCGTGCTGCGCCTGACGCGGGCGATGTACCGCACGCTCAAGTGGATAGCGGCGCGCGACGGACGCGCCCTGGCGGAATCCATCGCCAGCTATTTCCCCGACGTGCCGGTGGCGCGGCTCGCCGCCTGCTGCGAGCGCTACCGCTCGCTCGGGCTCTGGAACCGCACGCCCGTCCTGCAGCGGGAGGGGCTGGAGTGGCTGCGCGACGCCATGCTCGCCGCAGGCGCCATCGG
>DASWIC010000211.1:0-14699 GCA_036397875.1 Burkholderiales bacterium | reverse complement strand
GCGAGGAACATGCCCATGTGCGCGACCGTAAAGCGGCATTGCAGCTTCCGCATCGTCGGCAGCAGCTCGCGCGTGAGCCAGCCCGGCGTGAGGAAGTCGAGCATCCAGCCGATTTCGGAGCAGCGCGCGTCGAGCCGCTCGATGCGCGCGAGCATCGTCGTCGAGAACCCCGGCTCCGGCGGCTTGATCGGGTTCACGTTCACCCGCACGCCGCGCACGCCCGCGCGGTTCAGGCGCTCGAACTCGGCGTCGGGCGCGCGCTCGTCAATGTCCACGATGCCGCGGCACTTCGTGCCAACTTCGCGCATCGCATCGAGCAGGCACGCGTTGTCGCGCCCGTAAGCGCTCGGCTGCACGAACACGAAGCGCTCGCAGCCGAGATGGCGCGCTAGCTTGAGGTAATCCCCGAGCGGCGCGAGCGGCGGCTGGTAGCGGATGTCGGAGCCGTACGGATAGCGCTCCGCCGGCCCGAACACGTGGAAATGGCTGTCGCAGGAAAGCGGGGGCGCCTTGAATTCAGGCGTGCCCTCATGTCGAGAAGTCATGGCTATCCCATGCTGTGCCGGGGGCGGGCAGGTATGGCGCCCGGTCCGGATATCGTCGCCGTCCCATCCAACCGGTCCCGAAGATTCGCGGCGCGTTGTTCTGTGGCGGAGCGTGCCCTAATATAGCTAATTTTCTCCGGCCGGGCGAGGCACGGGAGGCTCACATGTCCACCAAGAGCGCCGCTGGCACCAGCACGAGAGCGGAACGCATGAGCGACGGCAACGGCGCCACGTTCCAGAACGATCTGCGCGAGTTCATCACCGCCGTCGAAAAGCGCGGCGAGCTCGCCCGCGTCGAGAACGCGCACTGGGACCGTGAGCTCGGGGCGGTGACCGAAGTGCTCTACCGCCAGAAGGTCGAGAAGGCGCCGATGCTGCTGTTCGACACCATCCCGGATTATTCGCGGGGATTTCGCTGCGCCTACGGCATGTTCGGCTCGCCGTACCGCCTTTCGCTCGTGCTCGGCATGGAGCCCACCCTTTCCGAGAACCGCAAGGAGATGCTCGACCACTTCCGCAAGACCATCAAGAAGGGCTTCAAGCGCATCGCGCCGCGCGTGGTGAAGCATGGCCCGGTGCTCGAGAACGTCCTGCGCGGCGAGAAGGTGGACATGCTCAAGTTCCCGGTGCCGATCCACCACGAGGACGACGGGGGACGCTACATCGGCACCGCCTGCGGCGTCGTCACCCGCGATCCGGACAGCGGGCGCATCAACGTCGGCACCTACCGCGTGCAGGCGATGGGGCCGGACACCTGCGCCTCCTACATCTCGAACGGGAAGCAGGGCCGGATCCATCGCGACAAGTACCTGAAGGCCGGCAGGCCCTGCCCGGTCGTGATCATCGTCGGCGCCGACCCCGTCACTTATCTCGCCGCGGGCTACACCATGCCCGACTCGATGCCGGAATACGAATGGGCCGGCGGCCTCATGGACCGGCCGATGGAGCTGATCGAAGGCGAGACGACGGGGCTGCCCTTCCCGGCCCGCTCCGAGATCGTGCTCGAGGGCGAGATCTCCGCGACCGAGACCACGCTCGAAGGGCCATTCGGCGAATGGCACGGCTACTACGCCGGGGACGCGCAGCAGGAGCCGTTGATCCGCATCAACCGCATCTACCACCGCAACGACCCGATCCTCACCTGCGCGGCGAGCCAGAAGCCGCCGCACTCCCATCTTTTCGAGCGCTGCTTCCTGCGCTCGGCGGCGCTGCTCGATGCGCTCGAGGGCGCGGGCATCCCGGACGTGAAGGGCGCGTGGCTGCACCAGGCCGGCGGCGGGCGCACCTTCTGTGTCGTTTCGGTCAAGCAGCGCTACTTCGGGCACTCGACCCAGGTGGGGCTCGTCGCCTCGCAGGTGGCTTCCGTCGGCTATATCAGCCGCTGGATCGTGGTGGTGGACGAGGACGTGGACCCCACCGACATTCACGATGTCATCTGGGCGATGGGCACGCGCTGCGATCCGAAATCGCGCACGACGCTGCTCGATCACTGCTGGTCCTCGCGCCTCGACACCCTCGTCACCGACAAGAAGCTGCCCTACAACTCGCGCATGGTGATCGACGCCTGCCGCCCCTACGAGCGGCTCGACACCTTCCCCAAGGTGTGCCAGAGCTCGCCGGAGCTGGCGGCGAAAGTCCGCGCGAAATATCCGGAGCTGTATCGTTAAGGTGCCCCCTGCTATCCGCCATCCCCGCTCCTACACAAGTCATCCCCGCGGAGGCGGGGATCCAGTCACGAGCTGTCTTACCTAGATTCCCGCCTTCGCGGGAATGACGAAACCATGGCGGAAAAGGACAACGCCCCGAAGAAGCCCGGCCACAGCCTGGCGGACCACCAGTACGGAGCCGACACCGGCCACACCCACGACGGCGACGAGGCGTTCGACCACGACCACGACGACTCCGGACTCGAGGGCGGTCCCGAGGGCACCGGGCTCTGGGTCCAGGACCACGTCTCGCTCACCAGCGTCGGCGTGGACATCGGGTCCGCGGGCACGCAGCTCATCTTCTCGCGCATTCACCTGCGCCGGCTGGGCGAAGACCTGTCCAGCCGCTATTGCGTCGTATCGCGCGAGACCCTGTTCCAGTCGCCCGTCGCGCTCACCCCATACCTCGATCAAGAACGCATCGACGAGGTGGCGCTCGCCGACATCATCGACGAGGCCTACACGCAGGCGGGCCTCCATCCGGACCAGATCGATTCCGGGGTCGTCATCCTGACCGGGGAAGCCCTGCGGCGCCGGAACGCGCAGGCGATCTCGGAGCTCCTTGCGGAGAATGGCGGGGAGTTCGTCTGCACGGCGGCCGGCCATCACCTCGAAGCCATGCTCGCGGCCTACGGCTCGGGCGCCGCGCGCGTGTCGCACGCCGAGGGCAAGCGCATCCTCAACGTGGATATCGGCGGCGGCACGACCAAGCTCGCGGTGGTCGAAGGCGGCCGGATCGCGGCCATGGCCGCGGTGCACATCGGCGGCCGGCTGCAGGTTGTCGACGCCGAGAATCGTATCGTGCGCCTCGATCCCGCCGGGCGCTTCCACGCCGGCGAGGCCGGCTTTTCCTGGAAGCCGGGTGACCGCGTCACGCTCGCGGAGATGGCGCGCGTCGCGGACCGGATGGCCGAAGCGCTGATCGCGGCGATCGTCAAGCGGCCGCTGCCGCACGCGATCGAGCATCTCTACCTCACCGACCCGATCGCGGACTTCGGGCGCATCGACGGCGTGATGTTCTCGGGCGGCGTCGCCGAATACGTGTACGAGCGGGAGAGCCGCGATTTCGGCGACATGGGCAAGCTCCTCGGCGCCGCGATCGCCCGCCGCGTCGGGGAAGGGGCGCTGCCGTGGCCGCTGCTGCCGCCCGGCGAATGCATACGCGCCACCGCGGTCGGCGCGTCGGAATACAGCGTGCAGCTCTCCGGCAACACCATCTACATCTCGAGCCCGGGCGATCTCCTGCCGCGCAAGAACCTCCAGGTACTGCAGCCGCCGTACACGTGTGGCGAGGAAATATCTCCCACGGAGCTCGCGCAGGCGATCCGCAGCCATTTCACCGCCTACGATCTCGAGGAAGGCTCATCCGAAGTGGCGCTCGCATTCCGCTGGGCGGGCGCGCCTTCGTACCAGCGCATTGCCGCCTTCGCGCAGGGCATCGTGCAGGCGCTGCCCCGGACGATCGCCGGCGGCAAACCGCTCTACCTGGTGCTGGACGGGGACATCGCGCAGACGCTCGGGGCGATCCTGCGCGAGGAGCTGAAGCTCCGGAACGAGGTGCTCGTGATCGACGGCGTGACGCTGTGGGACCTCGACTACATCGATCTCGGCCGCATCCGCCTGCCCTCCCGCACCGTGCCGGTCACGATCAAGTCGCTCGTCTTCAGCGAGGATCCGCGGCACCCGAATGACCCGGGCGAGTACCGTCCGCATCACGCCCCCGTGCAATACCACCACCATCATCACGGACACCACCACGACCACGATCACCCCCATGATCACAGCCATGATCATGGTCACCATCACAAACCTAAATGACCAGGACCGGTCTCATTATCCGCGAGCCGCGAGTCACTTTTCTGCCGGCGGTGGCGAAGGCGCCGCGCTTGGAGTAGATTTTGCGCATATCGGAAGCGAGAGGTGAATGATGGCCAAGACGGCGATGGTATCGGAGGAGATGGCGAAGAAATTCGCCACCGAGAAGGAAACGCCCTACACGCGGTGGGTGAAAGCCGAGGGGCTCGACATCCTGTCCTCGCACTACGTGCCCAACCTGCACACGGTGGAGCTGAAGCCGTGGGCGCGCCGCGGCGGCCGCGGCGTCTATTTCAATCACGAGGCCTCGCGCACCTCCAACGACTGCTACGTGTGCGAGATCCCCGCCGGCGGCAAGCTCGCGCCGCAGCGCCAGCTCTTCGAGGAGATGATCATGGTCCTCTCCGGCCGCGGCTCGACCGCGGTGTGGAACGACGCCGGAGGCCGCATCACCTTCGAGTGGCAGGCCGGCGCCCTGTTCGCGATCCCGGTCAACGCGTCGCACCAGCATTTCAACGGCTCCGGGGAGGCACCGGCGCGCTACGTCGCCGTCACCAACGGCCCGGTCGTCATCAACCTCTATGACGACATCGAGTTCGTGCTCAACACCAGGCACGATTTCAAGGGCCGCTTCGCCGGCGAGCCGGACTATTTCGCGCCGAAGAGCGAGCAGAAGGGGTTCCTCCTCGACACCAATTTCGTATCGGACGCCGTGAACCTGCCGCTCATCGCGGCAAAGGAGCGCGGCGCGGGGGGCGGGCACATCCGCTTCAACATGGCGAAGGGCTCGATGAACAGCCACATCTCCCAGTTCCCGGCGGGAACCTACAAGAAGTCCCACGCCCACGGCCCCGGCGCGCACGTCATCATCCTCTCCGGCGAGGGCTATTCGCTGATGTGGCCCGAGGGCGAGGAGGCGCGCCGCTACGAGTGGCAGATCGGGTCGATGATCGTGCCTCCCAACATGTGGCAGCACCAGCATTTCAACACCGGCACCACGCCCGCGCGTTACCTCGCCTTCAAGCACGAGGGCGTCGCGATTCGCAATGCGCAGGGCGTGCCCAAGGCCTGGATCAGCCGCCGCGCGGGCGGCGACCAGATCGACTACGCCGACGAGAGTCCGGCCGTGCGCAAATGGTTCGCCGAGGCGCTCGCGAAGCACGGACTGAAGTCGCGCATGGACGAGGCCTACCAGGCGGAGCTCGCGGCCCTGCAGTCGAGCACGCTGGTCGCGGCGGGCGGAGACGACTGAGCGCCGCCTGCCGCAAGCGCTTACCAAAATGCGGTAAGCTGTACACTCAGATCGTCGTCAAGCAGGCGCGGTGGCCGCGGCAAGGAGTCGCAATGGGCACGGAATCGCACTATCACAGCAAGAAGGACCGGGTGTTCGTCCGGAGCATCCAGGGGCATTACAACCTGAAGGAGGAGCTCCAGCGCCTGCGCGCTCTGCCGCGCGTGAAGAAGGGCAGCGAGCTCAAGTTCATTGACGGCCCGCAGTGCTACAGCCGGCACTACGTCGAGCCGGTGGACGGCCTCGGGCAGACGCTGCACATCCACCTCGAGGAATACGGGCCCGGCGGCGTGTCGCAGAAGCACGGTCACGTGAACGAGGCGGCGTTCTACATCCTCGACGGCACCGGCTACGAGATCCATGACGGCGTGCGCTACGACTGGCAGGCGGGCGACGTGGCGATCGTCCACAACAACTGCGTGCACCAGCACCACAACGCGGACCCCGACAAGCCGGCGCGCGCACTGGTGCTGAAGGCAAAGCCGATGTACCTGTTCCTCAACATGCTCTTCCAGAAGACCGTGATTCCACGCCCCACCGAGCCGACGCCGGGCGGCGCGGGCTTCAATCCGCGGGAGGAAGAGCAGGACTACAACCACGCGGAGTGACCGATGGCCTGGGGCGAATCGAAAACCTGGTTGAAGGGCAAGACCAGCGGCAGGCTCTACCAGAACCTGCTGGATGACGCGATGAGTGCGCCGGCGCGCAATGCCAAGCGCAGGAAAATCGTGCGCCCGGACGACATGGTCTGGGAAATGTCGCGGCAGGGCCTGCTCAAGCACCTGATCAACGAGCAGATGAACACGCGCATGGAGACGGTGGACGCCTACATGCAGATCATCCCGCCCGGCAGCCGCTCGGGGAAGCACCGGCACCTCGCGGAAGAGTGCCTGTACGTGCTGGAGGGCCGCGGCTACGACCTGCACCAGGACTGTGACGTCGAGATCACCGACACCTATCACTGGAAGCCGCAGGACGAGGTGAAGCGCTACGAGTGGGAGGCGGGCGACGTGATCTACATCCCGCCCAACACCATCCACCAGCACTTCAACGCGGACCCGCACCGCCCCGTGCGGCTCATCTCGGCCATCAACCGCGTCTACAAGTTCTGCGGCCTGAACGACCTCGAGCAGCTCGAGGATGCGCCCGAGTACGATTCCAAGGTCGTGCTCAACGCCGAGGTGATCAAGCGCTATCTGGTGGCGAAGGTCAAGGAACCAGCCTGATCATCCGTGACTCGTGACTGGTGACATGAATCAGAAAGTGCTGGGGTTGCTCGTACTGCTGGGCCTAGTAGCGGGCGGCGCCGCGCATGCGCACCCCGGCTCGCATGCGGACGTCGGCTTCGCGACCGGTCTTGCGCACCTGTTCACCGAGCCGGATCACCTGCTCGCCATGGTCGTAGCGGGCATCGCCGCGGTCGCATTGCTCCGGGCGCGGTCCGGCACTCTGCGGCTCGGCGGCGTGGCGATCCTCCTGGCGGGAATCTCGTTCGTGCTGCTCGTGTAACGCCCGTGCCGCCGCGCGGCGCGTGTGTACCGGTAAGTCGACACCTGCCGTGGCGGCGCATGACATGCCCGAATCCTCGCCCAAGCCGCAAGAATTGATGCCCGCCGCCGGCGCGCAGAAGCGCTGGGGTTCCGACGTCATCGTGGACCTGCTCCACCGCTACGAGCTGCCCTACGCCGCGATGAACCCGGGCGCGAGCTACCGCGGGCTCCATGACTCGATCGTCAATTACGGCGGCAACCAGCCGACCATGATGCTGTGCCAGCACGAGGAGACGGCGGTGCAGATCGCCCACGGCTACGCCAAGGCGTCCGGCAAGCCGATGGTCGCGATCCTGCACAACCTCGTGGGGCTGCTCCACGCCAACCTCGCGATCTACTACGCCTACATCGACCGCGCGCCGATCTTCATCGTGGGCGCGACCGGCCCGATGGACGAGACCAAGCGCCGGCCGCGCATCGACTGGACGCACACCGCCCAGGTGCAGGGCGAGGCGGTGCGCGCCTATACCAAGTGGGACTACCAGCCGACGACGATCGACGGCGCGCCGGAAGCGTTCGCCCGCGCCTACGGCGTGATGATGTCCGAGCCGCAGGGGCCGGTCTACATGTGCTACGACGCGTGGCTGCAGGAGCAGCCGCTCGACCACGCGGTGCCGTTGCCGCCCGCGGACGCCATGCCCGTGCCGGCGCAGTTCACCGCGGATCCTGCCGCGCTGGCGCGGGCCGCGGACCTCCTCGCCGAGGCGAAGCGGCCGGTCATCCTCGCCGAGTTCGTCGGGCGCGACCCGCGGGGATTCCGCGCGCTCGTCGAGCTCGCGGAGACGCTCGGCGCGCCGGTGTACGACATCAACAGCCGGCTCAACTTCCCCGGCTGCCACCCGCTCAATCTCAGCATGGTGAAGGACGTCTTCCGGGACGCGGATCTCATCCTCGGCCTCGACGTGCGCGACTGGGAGCGGCCGACGACCGAGCTCGTCAGCACGACGCGGGAGTTGAAGAGCGTCGTGCCGCCGGATTGCGTCCGCATCGACATCGGCTTCGGCGATCTCGAGCTCTCGAGCTGGGCCATGGATTACCAGCGGCTCGTGCACGCGGAGCTGAGAATGCTTGCGGACACCACGCTCGCCATCCCCGCGCTGACCGAGCTGATGCGCGCGCGGATCGGGGCGAGCGCCGGCCTGCAGAAGCTCGTCGAGGCGCGCGCGCGCAGGACCGCCGAGCGCCACCGCTCGGTGCGGGCGCAATGGGCAAAGGAAGCGCGCGAGGACTGGGACGCGAGCCCCATTGCGCTTCCACGCCTCGCGCACGAGGTGTGGGAAGCGATCCGCGGCGAGGACTGGGTGCTGACCGCGAACACGCTCGAGGACTGGACGCGCATGCTGTGGGACTTCGATAAGCCCTACCGCCATCCCGGCAAGTCGCTCGGCACCGCGACCCAGATCGGCATCTCGCTGGGTGTCGCCCTCGCGCACCGCGACGCCGGGCGGCTGGTCGTGGACCTCCAGCCCGACGGGGACCTCATGTTCGACGCGGGCGCCTTGTGGGTCGCGGTCAAGCACAAGATCCCGATGCTGATCGTGATGTACAACAATCGCGCCTATTACAACGACTGGGAGCACCAGATCCGCATGGCGCGATTGCGCGGCACGCCGGTCGAGCGCGCCTACATCGGCATGGACCTGGAGGAGCCGGCGGTCGATTTCGGCGCGCTCGCCAAGTCCATGGGCTGGTACGCCGAGGGCCCCATCGCGCACGGCAAGGACGTGGCGCCGGCGCTGAAGCGCGCCATCGCTCGGGTGAAAGCCGGCCAGCCCGCCTTGCTCGACACGATCACGCAGAAACGATAGGCCGGGTTCCATATTCGCTTACCCCTCATGTCCGAGGAGGGGTCGCAGAGCGGAGCGGCGGGGGTGGTGGAAGAAACATCGCGTCGGTGCCTCTACGGAACAGATTCGCGCGCCCTTGCCTGCTCCCACCACCCCGGCACCTCGGGTGCCACCCCTCCTCGGGCAGGAGGGGAGCAGCGTGTTCATCGGTAAACAGGATGAAATTATGGTGAACTCCACGAACGGCACCGCAGCGGGCGAGATCAAGACGGTGGGCGTCATCGGCGCCGGGCGCATGGGGCAGCCGATCATCGGGCACCTCGCGCGCAAGGGATTCCGGGCGCTCGCGCATGACATCGATCCCGGCAAGCGGGTCGCGGCCGAGGCGCGGGGCGGAACGTGGAGCGCTGATGTCGCGGCGCTCGCGCGCGCGGCCGACGCCATCCTGATCTGCGTCGGCTACGACCGCGAATTGCGCGCGCTGCTCTCCGAGGACGGGATTCTTCCGCACGCTCGCACCGGGACGATCATCGCAGTTCTTAGCACCGTGCATCCGGAAACAATGCGGGCGCTCGCGGAGCGCGGCCGGGCGCGGGGCGTGCCCGTCGTGGATGCGACGATGTGCCGGGGCGGATGGGCGGCCGACGAGGGGACGCTCCTCTCGTTCGTCGCCGGAAGCCCCGAAGTCGTTGCCCGGCTCCGGCCGGTGCTCGCGGCGTTTTCGAGCGACATCGTGCATACCGGGGAGGTCGGAACGGCGCAGGTCGCGAAGGCCGTCAACAACATGATCATGTGGGCCTGCCTGGTCGCGGACCACGAGGCGCTCGCGCTCGCGCACCGCTACGGGCTCGACGTCGAGGCGATGCGCAAGGCCCTCCTCACCACCCACTCGACGAACGGCGCGCTGGAACACTGGGGCAAGCAGACCATGGCGTGGGCCGACGACGACATGGAGATCGTGGCGGCCATGGCGAAGGAACGCGGCATCGCGCTCGAGCAGGCGGCCGTCGTGCAGAAGATCTGCCGCAGCCTCAAGTCCCGGCGCTTCCAGCTGGATAAGTACGGCACCTGATAAGGACGAGGGCGGAACGCTGCGCCGAGCCTTCCCTCCCCTCATCCCTACCCTTCTCCCAAGAGGAGAAGGAAAGTTCGAAATTCCCCTCTCCGCTCGGGAGAGGGCCGGGGTGAGGGGAATAGAAACGTAGAGCCGACTGTTTACGGAGGCACCGGGTGGTAGCCCCGGTGTTTTCCCGGGGGAGGTATCCATGAAGCACTTACTGGTTTCGCTGGTGGCGGGCGTTTTCGTCCTCGCAGCCGGCGTCGTCGAGGCACAGCAGAAGACCCAGCGCATCCGCGGCACCATCACGGCGCTCGATGGCAATATGCTCTCGGTCAAGTCCCGCGAAGGCAAGAATCTCGTCGTCGAGTTGACCGGGAAAGCCTCGGTTGCAACTGCCAAGGCGATCACCCTCGCCGACTTCAAGCCGGGCGCCTACGTCGGGGTCACCACCCGCAAAGGCGCCGACGGCGCATTGGTGGCCCTCGAGGTCCACACCCTGCCGCCGACCGTCAAGCCGGGCTTCCGGCCCTGGGATCTCGCGCCGGGAACAATGATGACCAATGCCAACATCGCCTCCGTCACCCAGGGCGCCGGCGGCCACGAGCTGGTCCTGAATCTCCAGGACGGCGCGCAGAAGATCCTGGTGCCGCCGGGCACGCCGATCGTCACCCAGGTCAAGGCCGACCGATCGTTTCTCAAGCCCGGCGAGTACGTGTTCTTCAATGCCAACGTCGGCGCCGACGGCAAGCTGACCGTTCCGGGCCGCATCCAGGTGAGCAAGGACGGCGTCAAGCCGCCGCAGTAGTCCCTCAAGGAAAAACTCATGAAATCACTCCAGTCCGGTTTTCTGTTCCTCGTCCTCGGGTTGCTGGCGGGAGCCGTCGACGCGCAGGCGCCGACGCGGGTGCGCGGGACCATCAGCGCCTTCGACGGCAAGATGCTTTCGGTGAAATCGAAGGACGGCGGGAACGTCGCCATCGCGCTCGCGGAGAAGTCCGTGATCGTGTTCACCCAGCCGATCCCGCTCTCCGAGATCAAGCCGGGCGATTTTCTCGGGGTCACCTCGATGAAACGCGGCGACGGCACGCTCACCGCCTACGACGTGCGCCGCTTCCCCAAGCCGCTGAACCCGGGCCACCGCCCCTTCGACGGCCGCAGCGACCAGACGATGACGAACGCGACGGTCTCCGCCACGGTGCAGTCGGCGAGCGGCCGGGATCTCACCCTGACCTACGACGGCGGATCGCAGAAAATCACCGTGCCCGAGAGCGCGTCCGTCTCGACGCTCGTGCCGGGCAAGCGCTCGCAGCTCGTGCCCGGCGCCGCCGTGAACCTCACCGCCCGCGCCGGCGACGGCGGCAAGCTGGCGGCGATCCGCATCCAGGTCAGCCCCCCGAAGTAACGGGTCCACCGCGTGGACCGCCGGCGCTGGCCAAGCGCCGCGCTTCGCAGTAAAGTTACCCGCCGGAATTCCGGCGTTCCCGCCGCGCCGCGGCGGGTTCCGCGCACCGTTCATCGAGCCATTCCAGGGAGACTTCCATGATCTACGAGATGAGGACCTATGATCTCAAGCCGCAGTCGCTGCCCGAAGTGGAGAAGCGCTTCACGGAAGCCTACGAACACCGGAAGAAGTTCTCGCAGCTTGCCGCGTTCTGGCATACGGAAATCGGGCCGCTGAACCAGATCATCCACGTCTGGCCGTACCGGGACCTCGAGGAGCGGGCGCGGATCCGCGCCACCGCGGTCAAGGAAGGCGCCGGCAAGTGGCCGCCCAAGACTGCGGAGTTCATGGTGAGCCAGCGCTCGGACATCTTCCTGCAGTTCGACTTCTCGCCGGAGCTCAAGCCCGGAAAACAAGGGCCGTTCTTCGAAATGCGCGTCTACACCTACGCCACCGGGCAGCTCCCGAACCTCACCGGGGCGTGGGCGCACGCGCTCCCCTACCGCCTCAAGCACGGGCCGGTGACCGCGATCTGGTACTCCGAGCTCGGCGGGCTCAACAAGTTCATCCACGTATGGCCCTACAAGACGCTCGATGAGCGCATGGCGATGCGCGAGAAAATCCGCGCGACCGGCGACTGGCCGCCTTCGGCCGCCGCGAAGAAAGCCGGTCTTCCTGCGTACCACCTGGTGCACCAGGAAAACAAGATACTGATGCCCGCCGCCTTCTCGCCGCTCCAGTAGGAGAAGCCCATGTACATGATGGAACTCGCCGACCGCGGCCTCCAGGACGAAACGAAGATGATGCGGGACGTGACCCGCAAGTTCGTCGACGAGCACGTCATTCCGTTCACGCGCCAGAACTGGCAGCAGGAATGGAGCATGAAGCCGGAGGGCCGGCTGCCGACCCGGATCCTGGAAGTGGCGGATGAGATCGGCATCCGCACGCTGGGCGTGCCCGAGGAGTTCGGCGGCACGCCGCTCGATCCCAAGACCGAGGTGCAGACCTTCGCCGTGATCTCGGAAGAGATCTCGCGCGGCGACTGCGGCCTCGCGGACAAGATGGTCCAGATCTGGAAGGTGTCGGTGCTGCTGCGGAACGTCGCGCCGCGCCATCTGCAGGAACACTGGTTCCCGCGGCTGGTGAGGGACCCGACGTTTCTCCTCGCGCACTGCCTGACCGAGCCGCGCGGCGCATCCGACCGCTGGCTGCCCTACAACGTGCCGGAAGCGGCGATGCACACCAAGGCGGTCCTGAAGGGCGACCGCTGGGTGATCAACGGCCGCAAGCAGTTCATCAGCAACGGCTATGACGCGAAGCTCTACGTCGTCTACGCCAACACCAACACCAAGGTCGGCATGCTGCAGGGCACCTCGAGCTTCCTCGTCCCGCGCGACACCCAGGGCCTCACCGTGCAGCGCTGCAACGAGACGCTCGGCGGGCGCTTCATGAACAACGGCGAGATCGTGTTCGAGGACATGGAGCTGCCGAAGGACCACCTGCTGGTCGAGGGCACCGCGCTCTCGCGCGCCGGCGTCTACTTCCGCCCCGGCAAGATCATCCAGGGCTCGAAGAACCTCGGCGTCGGGGTCAGAGCGTTCGAGGAAACCGCGAAATACGTCCAGGAGTACGTTCAGGGCGGCCGCATCCTCATCAAGCACCAGGCGACCGCCCTTCGCCTCGCCGAGATGGCGACCGATATCTGCGCGGTGCGCGGGCTCCTGCGCGAAGCCGCCGCCGCGGTGGACGCGAACGCCCCGGACGCCGACGTGCTCTGCAATATGGTGAAGCTCCACGCGTCGGAAGCCGTGCTGAGAGTGTGCAAGCACGCGATGGAGTTGCACGGCGGCAACGGCACCATGCTCGATTTCGGCATCGAGAAGCTCTACCGCGACGCCTCCATGTTCCTGCACATGGACGGCACGGTGGACGTCACCAAGTTCAAGATCGTGAAGGCGCTGTTCCCCGACACCGCCGGCAAGTATGCCGGCCGCGAAACTTGATGAAGCGTGATGAGTGACGGGTGACGGGTGACGAGAAGCCGCCTCAAGAAACCCCTCTCCCCCAGTTGGGGGAGAGGGTAGGGTGAGGGGGGAAGTGTGCAAGTTTCCGGAAATACCATCATGAACAGAACCCTCGTCATCGCGACCGCGCTGGCCTGTGCGGCACTCGCCCCGGCGGCGCCGGCACAGTGGGCGCCGAAATCCGCGATCCGCATCGTGGTGCCATTCGCCGCGGGCGGCCCGACCGACATCACGGCGCGCCACCTTGCCGTCCCGCTCACGAAACTGCTGGGCCAGCAGGTGATCGTGGACAACCGCGCAGGAGCGAACGGCATGATCGGCGGCGATTACGTCGCGAAGGCCAAGCCGGACGGCTACACGCTGCTGATGCCCACTTCCAGCACGGTCGCGATCAATCCCGCGGTCTACCGCAATATGCCGTTCAATCCGGTGACGGATCTCGCTCCGATCACGACCGTCATCAGGGTGCCCGACATCCTGTTTGTCACGCCCAGCTTCCCCGCGAAAGGGGTCAAAGAGTTCGTCGCACTGGTGCGTGCCCGGCCCAATCAGCTGGTGTTCGCCTCCACCGGCGCGGGCAGCAACACCCATCTCGCGCTGGAGATGTTCGCCGATGCCGCGAAACTGAAAGTCACGCACGTGCCGTACAAGGGCGCAGCACCAGCGGTAACCGACGTCATGGCGGGCCACGCGCAGGCGATGGTCGCCGACCTGCCGGTGCTGGTTGGCCACTTCCGGAGCGGAAGGCTGCGCCCGCTCGCCGTCACCGGCAAGGAGCGCACGACGCTGTTTCCCGACATCCCGTCGATCCATGCCCTCGGCTATCCCCAGGTGAACATGACCAACTGGTACGCGCTGCTGGCGCCCGCGGGCACTTCGCCGCAGATCGTCAATCGCCTGAATGAGGCAGTGCGCCAGGCAGTCGCCACACCCGAGCTGCGCGACCGCCTGGTCGGGCTCGGCGCCGACATTCACACGCTCTCGCCGGACGCCTTCGGGGCTTTCCTCAAGAGCGAGATCGAGCGCTTCAAGGCGGTCGCCGCCAAATACCAGATCTCGCTCTGAACGGCAATCGGCTCCGGAGACGAATCCGACCCTCCGCAGCTTTCAATGCAGCGTCCTCGCCTCCGGCCCCGGGCGCAATCCGATATTAAAGATCGCCACGCGGTGGCCGTGCAGGACCATGCTGCCCTTCAGGCGGTTGTTGCCGGTGTCGCTGAACTCGAAATCGTAGGCGCGCTGCAGCACGAAGCGGCCGTCCGCGCCGCGCGCCGGCTTCAGCCCCGAGATTGCGACGGTGTCATCGAGCAGCATCAGGCCCTCTGCCGCGCAGATTTCGCGCGCAGCGCGGACCGCCGCTTCGCGCGCCTTCAGGCTGTCGTACCAGAGCCACGCAAGCCCGGCGAGCACGAGGATGCCGAGTGCTTCCGGAAACGGCATCAGCGGATTCGCTTTGCCACCGGGTATCCCAGTACTCCGT
>DASWIC010000210.1:0-6008 GCA_036397875.1 Burkholderiales bacterium | reverse complement strand
CGAGACCCGGCGCGCCATCGAAGCCGCCCATGCGGCCTACCCGGCGTGGCGCGCCAGACTCGCCGCGGAACGCTCCGCGATCCTGCGCAAGTGGCGGGACCTCATGCTGGAGCACCAGGAGGATCTGGCCGTGCTGATGACGCTCGAGCAGGGCAAGCCGCTCGCGGAATCGCGCGGCGAGATCGCCTACGGCGCGTCGTTCATCGAGTGGTTCGCGGAGGAGGGCAAGCGCATCTACGGCGACACCATCCCCGCGCAGGCCGCCGACCGCCGCATCGTCGTGCTCAAGCAGCCGGTCGGGGTGTGCGCCGCGGTGACGCCGTGGAACTTCCCCAACGCCATGATCACCCGCAAGGCGGGCCCGGCGCTCGCCGCCGGCTGCACGATGGTGATCAAGCCCGCGAGCATGACGCCGTACTCGGCGCTGGCGCTGTGCGAGCTCGCGGAGCGCGCCGGCATCCCGAAGGGCGTGCTTTCGGTCGTGACCGGCGCATCCGGGCCGATCGGCAAGGAGCTCACGACCAACCCGCTGGTGCGCAAGTTCACCTTTACCGGCTCGACCGAGGTCGGCAAGAAGCTGATGGAGCAATGCGCGAGCACGGTCAAGAAGGTCTCGCTCGAGCTGGGCGGCAACGCGCCCTTCATCGTGTTCGACGACGCCGATCTCGACGCCGCGGTGGAGGGGGCGCTCGCCTCCAAGTTCCGCAACACGGGCCAGACCTGCGTCTGCGCCAACCGCATCTACGTGCAGGATGGCGTCTACGAGACGTTCGCCGGCAAGCTCTCCGACAAGGTCTCCGCCATGAAGGTCGGCAACGGCCTCGAGACCGGCGTCGTGCAGGGGCCGCTCATCGAGAAAAAAGCCCTGGAAAAGGTCGAGGAGCACATCGCCGACGCGGTGGCGAAGGGCGCGCGCGTCGCGACCGGCGGCAAGCGGCACGAGAAGGGCGGCCAGTTCTTCCAGCCGACGGTGTTGACCGGCGTCACCCAGGCGATGAAGGTCACGCACGAGGAGACGTTCGGCCCGGTCGCGCCGCTCTACCGCTTCAAGAGCGAGCAGGAGCTGCTCGAACTCGCGAACGACACCCAGTACGGCCTCGCCGCCTACTTCTACAGCCGCGACATCGGCCGGGTCTGGCGCGTGGCCGAGGGGCTCGAATCCGGGATCGTCGGCATCAACATCGGCATCATCTCGACCGAGGTCGCGCCGTTCGGGGGCATGAAGGAGTCCGGCATCGGCCGCGAGGGCTCGAAGTACGGTATCGAGGAATTCCTCGAGGTGAAGTACCTCTGCCTGGGCGGCCTCGACAAGTAGGCCTTCGATTATTCCTTCCCCCGCAAGGGGGGAGGAGGTCACGCTATTTGCGCAGCTTGGAGAGCCAGTAGTCCATCTGCTTGCCCGCCGCTTCGCGCCCGCCGAGGCCGAACGAGAGCGCCACGGCCACCGCGATCGCGCCAAAGGTGAACGCGAACGCGAGGTTCACGATGTCGTTGGCGATGCCCATGGCGCGCAGGCCCATCGCGATCACGACGCCGATGATCGCCACCTGAGCCAGCCGCGCGAGCCCCTTCGCGCTGTCGCCGGTGGTGCGGGTGATTGCGATATAGGCGAGATTGGCGAGCCAGAAGCCGATCAGCAGGATGACCGCGCCGAGCAGCACGTCGCCGCCGAAGCTGATGAACGTGGTGACCACGTCGCGCACCTGCGTGAACTGGAGCTGATTGGCGGCCTCCACGGTGGCGAACAGCATGGCGAAAAACATGATCGCGATGCCGACCAGGATCGACGGCTTGAACTGGCCGCCGAAGACCCGTCCCAGGCCGATCTTCTCGGGCACGCTGTCGAGGCCCATGCCGTTCAGCAGATGGCTCACCAGCGCGGAGGCGAAGCGGGCGACGTACCAGGTGACGATCAGGATCAGGGCCGCCGCGACGAGATGCGGCACCGCGTTGAGGATCTGCCCCAGCATTTCGGTCGCCGGCCGCGATACCGCCTCGATCTGCAGAGCGTCGAGCGCCGCGATCAGCGTCGGGATGAAAATGAAGATGAACACGAGCGTCCCGGTCACGCGCGAGAGGTGCACCGACTGGTCGAGCCCCGCGTTGTGCCCCGCCTTGTCCGCGCCCGCGGCCGCGAGCAGATTGGTCACGAGCCCCCGCATCACCTTCGCCACCAGCCAGCCGACGAATCCGATCACGAGCGCGGCGAAGATGTTGGGCAGAAGCACCAGCACCCGGTTGAGCATTCCCTGCACCGGCGCAAGCAAGCCCTGCAAGTCGTAGGCCCCGAGGATCGCCGGGATGAACAGCAGGATCACCAGCCAGAACAGGACGTTGCCGACGTTCTTGCTCATCGGCTCCATGCCGGCCTGCTTGGAAAGCTTGACGTCCCAGTCCGTCTTCGACAGCACGCGGGTGACCAGGGCGCGCAGCAGGGTCGCCGTGAGCCACGCGATCAGCACCAGCAGGGTGCCGCCGATCAGCCGCGGCAGGTAGGCGAAGATCTGATTCGCCAGCTGCTGGAACGGATTGGAGATCAGCGCGAGGTCGAGCGCGTTGAACATCCCGAGCAGGGTGAGCAGCAGGATCAGCCAGAACACGCCGATCGCGATCCATTTCTCGACGTCGAGCGACTGACCGGTGCTTTCCCGTATGCGCAGGTTGACGGAAAGCAGCTCGAGCAGGCGCAATACGCCGGCGCGGGCGAGCAGCGCGACCAGCCAGCCGATGATCAGTATGCCGAGTGCGCCCAGGATCCTGGGCAGGTGCGCGCCCAGTGCATTCTGCAGCGATGTGACCAGAGCGGAGAAATCCATGCGGCCTCCTTCCTGATGTCAGGAACGCAGCGGACGGGGACTGCGCGGCCCCGCCGGGTTGACGTGCGGCTAGGATAGCGCACCCGCCGACGGCCGTATATGACGCAGTAATGCCCGGCCGCCGCGATCGGCGGTCGGCCGGCAGCGTTCAGCTCGAGCATCGGAATTCAAGCTGACGGCTGAACGCCGGCAGCTTATTGCAGATGAGGAAGGCGAAACTGTAACATCCGCATTCAGCAACCATTTCGCGAGAGACCCCGTGTACGAAGGCTTCAAGCGTTTCGAGATACAGACCTCCGATCCCGAGGTGAAGATCACCGGCCGCGTCGGCGGCAAGGGACCGGGCGTGCTGTTGATCCACGGCAACCCGCTCACTCATGTGCACTGGCATCTGGTGGCGCCGCGCCTGGCGCGGGACTTCACGGTGGTCGCGACCGACCTGCGCGGCTATGGCGACAGCGGCAAGCCGCGCGGGCGCGAGGATCACAGCAATTATTCGTTCCGGCGCATGGCGCAGGACCAGGTGGACGTGATGCGGCACCTCGGCCTCAAGGAGTTCTTCGTCGCCGGGCACGACCGGGGCGCGCGCACCGCGCACCGCATGGCGCTCGACCACCCGGACCAGGTGAGGAAGTTCGCGAGCTTCGACATCCTGCCGACGCACCACGTCCTGACGAACATCTCGCGCGGCTGGGCGCTCGGCTCATTTCACTGGTTCTTCATGGCCCAGCCCTACGACATCCCCGAGAAGCTGATCGAAGGCAAGGAGGACTATTACATCCTCCAGAAGCTCACCAAGATGGGCATCGGCAAGGGCGGCTTCTCGGAGGAGACGCTGAAGGAGTACGCGCGCTGCTGCACGCCGGCGAACATCCACGGCGTATGCGAGGACTACCGGGCGGCGATCACCGTGGATTTCGAGATGGACCGCGCCGACTTCGAGGCCGGGCGCAAGGTGGCGTGCCCGACCGCGATCTACTGGGGCGAGAAGAGCCACACCGAGAAATACTTCGACCCGCGCGCGGCCTGGCCGCAGTATTGCACGAACATCGTGCGCATCCGGCCGCTGCCGTGCGGGCACTACCCGGCGGAGCAGGTGCCCGACGACGTCTACGAGGAACTCTACGGGTTCTTCAAGGGGTGAGCCGGGGTATGGATTTCCTGATCGAACCCCGGCAGCTCCTGGAAGTCGCGCGGCGCGGCGAGGTGGTGATCGTCGACACGCGCCGGCCCGCCGACTACGCGAAAGGCCACATTCCGGGCGCCATCAATTTCAGCACCTACGACGTGTTCGCGCTGGACACGCGGGCGGACGGGCTCGCGAAGTTCGCGCAGGAGATGGCGGTGCGTTACGCGGACGCCGGCGCCTCCACCCACCGGACGGTCGTGCTCTACGAGGAGGAGACCGGGATGCGGGCCGCGCGCGATGCGTGGATCCTGCAATACATCGGCCATCCCCGGGTGCAGCTGCTGCACGGCGGGCTCGCCGCGTGGCGCACGGCCGGCTGCGATCTCTCCGCGCGTGCCGCCGGCGAGTGGACGGTCGGGCTGCGCGTGCGGCAGCACCCCGAGCTCGCCATCGGCTTCGAGGAGATCCTGGGGCGCTTGGGCCGCGACCTCGCTGTGCTGGACGTGCGCGATGCCGACGAGCATGCCGGACGCGACAAGACTGCGTGCTGCAAGCGGCGCGGCCACATTCCAGGATCGACCTGGATCGAGTGGTCGCGGTTTCTGGAAGGAGGCCGCTTCAAGTCCCCGGATGCGATTCGCGGCCTGTTGCGGGAGAGCGGGGTCGATGCGGAATCGGAAATCGTGCCGTACTGCCACCGCGGCGCGCGCTCCGCCAACACCTACTTTGCGCTGAAGCACGCGGGCCTCACCCGGGTGCGCAACTACATCGGCTCCTGGCACGAGTGGTCCGCCCGGTCGGAGCTTCCGATCAAGCTCGGCTAAGCCCGTAGAGGCGCTTGCCGGCCACCGGCATCTTCGCCGTCAGGATGTCGCCGGAGAGCGCCTCGGTGATGTAGATCGTCTTCCAATCCGATCCGCCGAACGCGACGTTGTCCAGGTGATGGTGGTGCGGGCCCTCCGCGTGGACGAGATGGGTCGGCAGCATGTTGGCGTCGAAGCGCCAGATGCCGACGCCGAGGTGGCACACCAGCAGTCCGTTCTCCGCGTCCATCTCGATGCCGTCCGGCCCCGCGGCGCCGCCCGAAAGCTGCACCGCCACGCCGGTCTTCGACACGTTCCCATCGGCCATGAGCGGCAGCCGCCAGATCTGCTGCGAGCGGGTAACGCCGACGTAGCAGTGCTTCTCCGTGGTCGATAGCGTGATGCCGTTGGGACTCGGCACGTTGGCGGCCAGCCGGTCGAGCGCGCCGTTTGCCCGCAGCCGGTAGACGCGTCCCGTGGGGTCGGCGATGCCGGTTTGCCCCTGGTCGGTGAAATAGAGGTCGCCATTCGAGGCGAAGTGGAGATCGTTCAGGCCCTTGAAGCCCTCGCTGTAGGCGGTCTCGAGGATGGTTTCGAGCTTTCCCGTCTTCGGGTCGAGCGCCAGCAGCCCCTTCTTGTAGCAGGTGATGAAGGCGCGCCCGTCGCGGTGGAACTTGAGCCCGTTCGGCCAGCCGTCGTATTGCACGGCGAGTTCCCACTCCTGCTTCGGCGAGATGCGGAAGATCCGGCCGAACGGGATGTCCACGATCCACAGGTTGCCCTGGCGATCGAAGGACGGGCCTTCGAGAAAGCATTCCACTTCCGCGCCCTGGCGGTTGGAGTCGGACCAGGCGGTGCGGCCCTTCCTGCGAAACTTCGCGGGCATCGAGGTGTAGACCTCGGCCTTGATTTTCTCGAGCGGCTGGAAGGGGTTGAACATAGGGAATGGCGATCGGCAAGTTGACTGAGAAATGGAAGCCGGGGCCGGAGCCGATGGGTCGCAAATGATCGACACCGCGCGATGAGCGACGGACTCACCATCCGCTCGATCGCGCGGAATTAAACCGGCACAGCCGTGTCCGGCTTTAATTGACCTTGATGCCCGCTGCCTTGATCACTTTCGCCCACTTGGCCATTTCCGACTTCATGTAGGCGCCGAATTCCTCCGGCTTTCCGGGCGCGGCGTCGAGCCCCTGCTTGAACAGGAAATCCTTGATGTCGGGCAGCAGGAGCGCGGTGCTGAGCTCCTTGTTCAGCCGA
>DASWIC010000209.1:0-3428 GCA_036397875.1 Burkholderiales bacterium | reverse complement strand
ACCGGGCCGTACAGGCCGTCACCGGTGCGCATAGCGTCGCGAGCGTTGAAGCGGACCCACGATTTCAGCTCTTCAGCCCACCGGGGATCGCCGAATTGGGCCGTGTTGCCCGCCGCCACATACTCGGCAACCTGCTCCTTCGGCTTGTTGGCCGTCAGAAGCATCAGCGAGACCGCACTGCCTCGCCCAGCGTCCTGCAGCAGGCTGAGCTCCTCTCCGGAGAGTTCCGTGCCGTCGTATTCGACCCTGCTGCACTGGCGGCTCGGAATCGCCTCGAAAAGAGGTGACCGGGAGGGGGTCGCCTCCTCGAGGTTCACTTGCAAACTCGAATTGGATGCACCGTAAGAACAGCGGCCCCTCAAGCCCGCTGCCTGTGCAGCCAGAAGCAGGTTCTCGGCTGCACAGCCCAGACTTGCATACAAGTGATGATCGTCCGGATCGACCGCCGGGCAACGTCGCGAGAAGTCGGGCAGGATGGAAATCGAGTCTTGCCGGATGCGAAACTTCCAGGGTTGGGTGTTGTGGCTGGAGGCCGCGAGCGTGGCGTGCCGAATCAGCTCTCTGGCATCCAGGACGCCGTCTGCCTGCTCAGTGCCCGATCGACGGATGTCGCTTGCCGCTTTGTCGTACTCATCGGTCGTTGCCATCGTGCTTGTTCCTTGTGTCATGTAACTCTCTCAGGGGCGATCTATTTAACTTCCTCTGCTACTTCAAGAACCGCACAATCTCGTCCGACACGTCTTGCTGGTGTCCGACCCACAAATGACCGCCGCTCGGGTAGCCGACGAAGCGCGCGCCTCGAATCTGCTCAGCGGTGTAGCGGGCCCCGTCGTAGGTTCCATATAAATCGTCGGCAAAACTTATCGTCAATGTCGGAACGTTGATTCGTTCGAGCTCATAGCGTTGGAGTGAAGGAATAACGGCGGCCTCGTTCAGCAGTCCAAGCCGGCGCTGAGTTATTGGCAAGATATGGTCCAGCACCTGTTGCACGCGCGCCTGCTCCTCCGGGCTCGCATTTTCCACCGCGGCCGGCGGTGTCGCTAGAATGGCGCGGATAACGGCTCGGCGAGCGAGCCGTGACGCCGCCCAAAAGAGAAAATCCGACCTGAGTCCCATATCGATCAGAAATTCGGTGCCGCGCGGGGTTGTCACCGGCGGTGCACCGCCGGGCCGCGGCACATAGATAGCCGGCACCAGCAGCACGAGTGCGGTGATCCGTCGCGGATGCCGCAGTGCGAACTGCATGGAAGACGGGGCGCCGGCGGAAGCGCCGGCAACGGCGACGCGCTTGATACCGAGCGCATCCAGCAGACAGGCATGCGCGTCGGCCTGCGCCGCCGGCGAGGCGTCAGCTGGCAGCGGCGTACGCAGATAACCGAAGCGTGACATCGCGATCACGCGAAAGCCGCGCTCGACCAGTGATGCGCCGAAATCCAGGCCTTGATCGAATCCGCCACCGGCGCCATGCACCACCAGCACCAGAGGGCCATCGCCGGTTACAGCGTATTCGATCGGACCGCAAGTCGTTTCGGCGATCTGGCTGCCGCTCGACACGCGGTGGCGGGCTTGTTGAATGTCCCGTTGATAGAAGTATGTCGCCGCGCCCAGCCCTGTGGTGACCGCGGCCGACACAACCAGTGCCACGTTGCGAAAGCGCGTCCTTGCCATTCGATCGCCCCTATGGACCGTCCCATGGCGTCAAGCTACACAATTTTGTCGCCCACTCTTAAATCGAGATCAACCGGAATAGTTTGCCAGCCCATCATCGAATTGACCCAGCTGCTGGCGAGCGTAATCGAGCGGCTACGCCGCCGGGCTACGGCGCACGACTTCCCGATTTGGCCGGTCAGAGACGATGCGGCCGTCCACCAGCTCGACGATGCGGTCGCAGCGCTGCGCGAGCCGCGGGTCGTGCGTGACGATCAGGAAGGTCGTCCCGCTCGTTTCATTGATCTCGCGCAGCACGTCGAACACGCCGTCGGCGGACCGGGTGTCGAGGTTGCCGGTCGGCTCGTCGGCCAGCACCAGCACCGGCTTCATGGCAAGCGACCTCGCGATCGCGACCCGCTGCTGCTGGCCGCCGGATATCTGGGTCGCCTTCTTGTCCCGCCAGGGCGTTAGGCCCACCCGGTCGAGCAGCAAGGCGGCCGTCTCCCGCATCTCTTCATCGAGCCTGCCCCGCGCCGCGAGGATCGGCATCATGACGTTCTCCAGCGCGGTGAATTCCGGCAGCAGATAGTGGTGCTGGAAGACGAAGCCGATGGCGCGCCCGCGCAGGCGCGTCAACTCGGCGTCATCCAGGATGCCCGCTTCCCGCCCCTCAATCAGGATGCGGCCGCCGTTAGGCCGGTCGAGCAGCCCGATCACGTTGAGCAGCGTGCTCTTGCCGGACCCGGAGGGCCCGACGAGCGCCGCAAACTCGCCGCGCCCGAGCGCAAGGTCGATGCCGTGCAGCACTTCCGTTTCCACCGGCGTGCCGACTCCGTAGGACTTGTGAACGCCATCGAGCCGCAGCGTCTCCATGGCCGCCGGGCCTAGCTGCGGATGGCCACCACCGGGTCGAGCCGGGCCGCGCGCCGCGCCGGGACCACCGCGGCGAGGAGCCCAACCAGCATCGAGCCGACGGCGGCGGACATGAACAGCCAGGGTTCCATCTCGATGATGAACATGGGCGTGCCGTCCGCGTTCCGCGCGACGCTGCGCCACAGCAGGAGGAAGCCCCAGGCAAGCAGCGATCCCAGCACGGATCCCGCCAGGCCCATGAAGCCGCCCTGGATCAGGAACACGCGCAGGATCTGCTCGCGTGAGGTGCCCATCGCCCGGAGGATACCGATCTCCCGGGATTTCTGGATCACGGAGACGACCAGCACGCTGGCGATGCCGAGCGCAATGGTGAGGCCGACGAACAGCCGGATCAGGGTATTCGTCATGATCTGCGCCGCCATCGCGGTGAAGAACTCCGCGTTGGTCCGGATCCAGCTGTCCACCTTTACGGCGGCGCCCGCCCGGAGCGATTCCGCGATGCGCTCGGCGGCGAACGGATCGCGCACCCTGACCTGCATGGCGGATACTCCGCCGATCAGGTCGAGCAGGCTCTGCGCGGATCGCAATGCGATATAGACGGTGCCTGCGTTGACCCCCTTGTTTCCGAAATCGAAGACGCCGCTCACGGTGAAGATCGTGGCGGCACCCGTCGCGGTCGTGAGCCTGACTTTGTCGCCGATGCCGGCACCGAGGTCTTTCGCCAGCTCGATGCCGATGATGATGTCCGTCGGGCCGAGGTCGCGGCGGCCGGCCACGATCTTCTCGTCGAGGGCGATGACCCGGAAATAGGTTTCCGGCTCGATTCCGGTGATCGAGACGGCGCGGCTGGCGTCGCCGCGCAGGGCGAAGCCGGGCCCGGAGACGACCGGCGCCAGCGCGACGAC
>DASWIC010000208.1:0-3306 GCA_036397875.1 Burkholderiales bacterium | reverse complement strand
GGGAATGTGGCGCGCGGCGGCGCGGCCGGCGCGGTCATCGGCGGCGCGGCCGGTGCGGGCGCCGGCGCGGTGCGCGGAAGCGTAGGCCATGACGCAGGGGTAGGCGCGGCCGCCGGCGCAGCGGCCGGTGTCGCGCGCGGTGCGATCCGGTCAGGCGAGCCGGGCTCGGTCTACAAGGGCTTCGTGCAGCGCTGCCTGCGCGAGAAGGGCTACGACGTCATCGGCTGGAAATAGCTAGGCGCCGCGCTGCGCGCCGGGCCGGCCGTCTTCCACGGTCCAGCTGGCAAGCGTGCGCACCGGTGTCCGGGGATCGGTGACGTCGCCCACCGTCCGGAAGCGGGCAACGCAGCGATTTGCCGCCAACTCGAGCACCCCGTAGCCGCGGCGCGTGCCGCTGGCGAAACGGAGGTGGGGGTTCTCGTCCAGCCACGCCTGCGTCTGTTTCAGCGAGGGACCCTGCGAGGTGATGGAGCTCGCACCGAACTCGGTCGCCACGACGGGGGCGGCAGGATTATCGAAGTCGGCCTTCAGGTCTGCCGCGATGAACGTGTGCACGTCGCCCCCGATCACGACCGGATTGGCAGCCCCGCTTTCGGCAGCGCCGCGCAGCAGCCGGGCGCGCGCCATCGGGTAGCCGTCCCAGCCGTCGGTCCAGAACGACTGCCCTGCTCCGGACGTGCGGTCCACCTGGGTCATCAGGGTCTGCTGCGCGATCACGTTCCAGCGCGCGCGGGAGGCCGTGAGTCCCTCGCGCAGCCACTGCTCCTGCTCCGGCCCGAGCAGCGTGAGCGCCGGGTCGAGGCGCTCCGGGCAATCCGCGACCGCCACGACGTTGCTGCCGCCGCGTCCCGGTCGCGGGCACACCTGGTGGGAGCGGTATTGGCGGTCGTCGAGGACATGGAACGTGGCCAGGGCGCCAAACTGCGCGCGGGTGTAAATGCGCATATCCGGTCCGCTGGGCCGCATGCGCGCGGGCAGCGGCATGTGCTCGTAATAGGCGCGGTAGGCGGCGGCGCGGCGCTCGAGAAAGATCCACGGATCGTCGAGATACTGCGACCGGTCGTTGGCGTAGTCGTTCTGCACCTCGTGGTCGTCCCACGTGACGAGCCAGGGGAACGCCGCGTGCGCCGCCTGCAGATCGGGGTCGCTCTTGTAGAGCGCGTAGCGGTTGCGGTATTCGGCGAGCGTCCACGGCTCCTCGGTTCCATGCTTGCGCACGTGGACCCGGCCCCACGACGACTCGTAGATGTAGTCGCCGAGATGCACGACGAGGTCGAGGTCCTCCTGGGCCATGTGCCGGAGGGCAGCGTACCAGCCCTGCTCGTACTGCTGGCACGCGGCGAATGCGAGGCGCAGGCGTTCCACCGGCCCGGGCCGCGGCGTCGTGCGGGTCTTGCCGACGGGACTCGTCGCGGCCCCGGCGTGGAAGCGGTAGAAATACCAGCGGCCCGGCTCGAGCCCGGTGACCTCGGCGCGCACCGAATGGGCCCACTCGGGCATTGCGAGCTCACTGCCGCGGCGCACGATGCTGCTAAACGACTCGTCGGCCGCAACTTCCCACCCGACTTCGACGGCCGCGGGTGGCATGCCGCCGCCCGCGAGCGGTTCCGGCGCGAGCCGAGTCCACAGCACAAATCCCCCGTCGTCGGGGTAGCCCGAAGCGACTCCGAGCGAGTAGGGGTATTTGTCGAAGCGGGGCTGCGCCAGGAGCCGGGGAATGGGCAGCGCGGCACCGGCGAGTCCGGCAGCGCAGCGCAGGAATTCGCGGCGGGAAATCGGCATCTTGATCACTATAACGGATGCCGGTTACGGCGCGCTGACAGCCCGAAGGGATTGCCTGCCCGCAATTCGGCGAACTTCCGGCCGGGAAGGTCTACAATGGATAATCAATGGACTCGACGGTTTTCCGGCAATCGCTGACGGCCAAGCGCCCGCCACGCGGGCTGCCCGCGCCGCTGCGCGCGTTATGGCACGCGGCCCGGGGCAACTGGAACCGCGCCCATGACATCGTGGCGGTGCACGACGGGAGAGCCGCCGCGCGCGTCCACGCCTATCTCCACCGCAGGCAGGGCGACTTTGTGAACGCCGACTACTGGTACTACCGGGCGGGCGCGGCGCGGCCGCGTGGCGCGCTCGACAAGGAGTGGCGGACGCTGGTACGGCAGTTCCTTCAACGACAGTGAAGGCTGATTCGAGGTTGGGGAACCACTAGATAGGTCGTCCTCGCGGAGCGAACGACCGGGCGGATTCGTGGCGAGGACGTTGAACATCATTGGCTCGGGGCGCGTGGGCCGGGCCTGCGGGCAGATGTGGGCGCGCGCCGGGGTGTTCAGGATCCAGGACGTGCTGACGCGCTCGCGCGAGAGCGCCGCGGAGGCCGTGGGATTCATCGGCGCCGGCCACGCCGTGGGCCGCCTCGAGGAGATGCGCGGCGCCGACGTGTGGATGATCGCCACGCGTGACGACGCGATCGTGCCGAGCTGCGTGACGCTGGCCGCGTCCGGCAAGGTGACCCCCGACGACATCGTCTTTCACGTGAGCGGCGCAACACCCTCCAGCGACCTCAAGCCGGTGAAGGATAGGGGCGCTCTGGTCGCCAGCGTCCATCCCATCAAGACGTTCGCCGATGCCGGGCAGGCGGTGGAGACCTTTCCCGGCACCTATTGCAGCGCCGAGGGCGACGTGGAGGCGCTCAAGGTGCTCCGGCCGGCGTTCGAGCGCATCGGTGCGAAGGTGTTCGACATCGCGCCCGGGATGAAGTCGATCTATCACGCGGGCGGCGTTTTCGCGTGCAACTATCTCGCTGCGCTGATCGAGGCGGCGGTGCGCGCGCACGAGGTGGCGGGCATCCCGCGCGCGGCGTCACTCCACGCGCTCGAGCCCCTGGTGCGAGAGACGGTCGACGCGATCTTCGAGCGCGGGCCGGCGAAGGCGCTGACCGGCCCGATCTCGCGCGGCGACACGGCGACGGTGAGACGCCAGCTCGCCAGGGTCCGTGGGTGGGACCGCGAACTGGGCGAGCTCTACCGTAGTCTCGGGCTCCTGGCGGTGGCGCTTGCTGAGGCCGACCGGCGGCTCGACGCCCGGCGCGCGGCCGAAATGCGCGCCGCCCTTTCGGGTAATGCGTAATGACCCATCACGGGACCACGGAGGTTCAGCTTGCCGCTCAGCCTGAAGCAAGTCATCAAGTTTGCGCACAAGCTCGATGACGCCTACTGCGTCGCCTCGGGCAAGGGCTTCCGCTTGAAGGACTACGAGCCCGCCGATACCGGCAAGCTGGGGAAGGAAGACAAGCCGCGCGCGAGG
>DASWIC010000207.1:0-5590 GCA_036397875.1 Burkholderiales bacterium | reverse complement strand
TCTAGAGCAGTTCGGCGCGGCAGCCGGCGCTGTCGCAGCGGAGATAGCCGCCGCGCTGGTACCAGTCGTTCAACACCCAGCGCTCGCAACGATGCCCGTCCACGGTATGCACGTGCCGTGCGGGGCGATGGGTATGGCCGTGGATCAAGCGCGGGTAGCCGTGCTCGCGCAAGACCGCCTCGACCGCAGCCGGTGCCACATCCATGATCTCCGCGTTCGCCGCTTCCTTGTGCTTTTCGCTTTCGGCGCGCAAGCGGCGCATCAATGCCCTGCGCAGGGCAAGCGGCAGGCACAGGAAGAGGCGCTGGAGCACGGGACTGCGGGCGTAGGAACGGAATTTCTGGTACTCCATGTCGTCGGTGCACAACGTATCGCCGTGCATGAGGAGCGTCCTGGTTCCGTGAAGATCGAGGAGCGTCGGGTCCGATAGCAACTTCGCGCCGCAGCGCGCGGCAAAGGCCTGCCCGACCAGCACGTCGCGGTTGCCGTGCATGAAATGAAGCGCGACCCCGTTGCTGCTCAATCGGTGCAATGCATCGGCGACCGAGGCGTTGAACGCTTCAGCGAGATCGTCGTCGCCCACCCAGTGGTCGAACAGGTCACCGAGGATGTAGACCGACTCCGCCTGTGCCGCGACGTCCGCGGCGAAATCGAAGAACACCTGGTTGATGTGCGGCCGCTCGGGGGAGAGATGCAGGTCGGAGATGAAAATGCTGTGCATTTTCACTCAAGGCACTATTTCGGCGCGCTCGATGAAGACGTCCTGCAGCGGCACGTCCTGGTGCATGCCCTTTGCCCCGGTCTTGACGCCCTTGATCCTGTCCACCACGTCATTGCCCTCCACGACGCGTCCGAACACGCAATAGCCCCAGCCCTGCGGGGTCGGCCCCGTGTGATCGAGGAACGTGTTGTCGGCGACGTTGATGAAGAACTGGGCAGTCGCCGAATGGGGCTCGGACGTGCGCGCCATGGCGATCGTGTAGGCCGCGTTGCGCACTTTGTTGTCGGCCTCGTTCTTGACCGGCGCGCGCGTCGGCTTCTGCTTCATGCCCGGCTCGAAGCCGCCGCCCTGGACCATGAAGCCGTTGATGACGCGGTGGAAGAGCGTATTGCCGAAATGGCCGCTCGTCACGTACTCGAGAAAATTGGCGACGGTTGCGGGTGCGCGCTGGTCATCGAGCTCCAGCGTGATGGTGCCGTGATTGGTGTGCAGTTTGACCATGTTGGTGTGATGAGTGATGAGTGACGGGTCACTTCTTTGCCGCCGGCTGCTGCGCCGGCGTCCGCAGCTTGATGCTTTCGATGAGGACGGGTTTCACCGGCACGTTTTCGTGTCCCCCTCGCCCCGGGCCGGTGCGAACCTTTGCGATGCGTTGGACCACGTTCATGCCCTTCACCACCTTCCCGAACACGCAGTAGCCGTATCCCTTTTGCGTAGGGAAGCGGAAGTCGAGCGCCTCGTTGTCCGCCACATTGATGAAGAACTGGGCGGTCGCGGAGTGGGGATCGTCCGTGCGCGCCATCGCCACCGTTCCAATCTCGTTGCGAAGGCCGTTGCCGGCTTCGTTGCGAACCGGCTTGCGCACCGGCTTCTCGCTGAAATCGGGGCGGTAGCCGCCGCTCTGGATCATGAACCCGGGAATGACCCGGTGAAAAAGGGTCCCGTCGTAGTGGCGGTCGTTCACGTACCGGAGGAAATTATCGACCGTGAGCGGCGCCTTGTCGCGGTAGAGCTCGATGACCACGGTGCCCAGCGTGGTCTTCATTTCGACCTGCGGATTCGCCGCACCCGCCGCAAACGACGCGACCAGGAATAGCCCGGCGGCGATGTTGCTCAGGGTACTTGTCGCGGGCACGAAGTGCCCGCCGATCCAGCCACCGGTCACGAGTCACCAGCCACTGGATGTCAGGCAGCGCCTTCGTGCAGGATGCGCCAGACCCCGTCTTCCCGGATCCAGTACTGGCGCTTGCGCATCTGCCGGGCGAGGTTGTTGCTCCGGTAATCCTGGTGGAACGTGATCACCGCCAGGTCGTCCCGCCCCGGGTAGAGAAAGATGCTGACCCGGTCGAGCTTGACCCGGATCCAGGACTTGCCGGCGTTGACCTTGCGCTTCTGCGCCGCCCATTTCGCCAGGTTCATCCGGCCGGCGGTGAAGCCCGGCGCATAGTGCGCGAGGTACTGGTCGATGTCGCGATTCTCCCAGACCTGGCGCCAGCTCTCGACCTGCTGCAGGAGCTCATTGCGCAAGGTGATGCCGGTTCCGGGCGTCACCCAGTCCACGCCGTCCGCGATGACCACCGGCGTGAGCCCGATCTGTATGTCCCTGGAAATCGTCGTGAAATCCTCATTGGTGAGCGCGACACACCCGTTGCTGGCGCGCGGCGGCCGGCTGTAGGTGTCGAACGGCACGCCGTGCAGCCAGATCCCGTGGCCGTTGCGGCCTTCGCGGCGGTCCCATTCATTGGGATAGTTGATCGGCAGCGCGCCCACGCCGTAGAGCTCGGCGAGCTTGCCGTAGGTGGTGTTCAATTTCGCGCGCGACAGGCGCCCCGTCACATGGTAGACGCCGAGCGGCGTGCGGTTGTCGCCCTCGCGGAATTTGTCGATCCCGTTCTTGCCGATGCTGACGTAGTAGTCGGTGACATAGCGTGCCTCGCCGTCCCGGTTCTCGAACACGTAGAGCGTGGACCGGGCCGTGTCCACCACCAGGGCATAGCGCTGCTCCGGCTGCAACTGCACCACGTGGCGCGGCACCAGGTCCACCGGGCGCTGCTGCCTGACGCGCGCCAGCCGCGCGCGCGCCTCCGCGCGCAAGTCCTCGAGCCGGTCCGCCGGCGCGCCGGAAGCATCACCCACCGTGGTGAGCGGCCGTGCCCGGGCGAGCAGGAGGTCGCCCTTGATCAAATGCGCGAGCCGGAAGTTGGGATAGTCCCGGATGATCCTGTCGATCTCGGAGGCAGCGGCATCGAGCCGCCGGTTGCCGACTTCCTGCACCGTCCTCGACAGCATCGCCTCGGGGCCGTTGGGCGTGTGCGGACCCTTGAGTAACGGGGCGGGAATGGCGGTCGCCGCGGACACGACCTGCCCCGAGCGGCCATTCATGACGAGCGCGCAGGCGCATACCGCCACCACCAGCAGCGCCGCGCATGCGTAGCGCAGCGGGCGCACGCCGGGCAGCTGCCGCAGCCTCAACCGCCGACCCTTTCCTGCTGGATGAGCCACTTCTCCCCCGACTTGACCAGGACCAGCGTCTTGTTGCTGGAGACGTTGAGAGCATCAGACCGGTAATGCTGGCGGAACGTCACCGTGACACGCCCGCTGCTGCTGAATACGACCTTAGGCGCTTCCACCTCAACCGCTATTCGGCGCGGCTTGGCAATGCGCGCTTTGCGCTGCGCCTCCCAATTGCTGCGGGACTCGCCGTTGGGTGTCTTGAAGTCTTCCGCGTAATGCGCGAGGTAACCCGGGACATCGTTATCCGACCACGCCTTCGCCCACCGATTGACCGCGCCCAACACTTCCTCCGGATTGGCGGAGGGCTTGACGGGCTTGGCGGCGAGCTTGGCCGGAGCAGGTTTGGCCGGAGCAGGCTTGGCCAGGGCAGGTTTGGCTGCCGGCGCTGGCGCCGGCGTGGCGGCTTTGTCCCCTGACTTGGCAGGCGGCGCCGGCGGCTTCTGGGCGGGCGGTGCAACAGCGAGCCGGGTCGCCTCCGGCTTCGCGGCGTCGGCTTTCGGCGGGAGCGTGCTGCCCACGAAAATATCCTTGATCAGGTTGAGCTTGGTCTGCAGCGGAGCATTCGCCTTGTCGATCTGCAACGCCTTGTCGTAGGCCTGGCTCGCGAGCTTGGCATAAATGTCCCCGAGGTTCTCGTGCGCGGTGGCGTAGCTCGGGTGCGTGCGGATCGCCATCTCGAGGGCGGAACGCGCCTTTTCGTACTCGCCCTGCGAGGCGTAGAGCACCGCGAGATTGTTGTACGGCTCCGGCAGCTCCGGGAACTCCTGGGTGAGCTCCGTGAACACCTTGATGGCGTCGTTCGGCTTGCTCTGCTCCACGAGTATCAGTCCCTTGAGGAAGCGCCCGCGCGCGTCCCGGGGATTGACCTTGAGATGGGCTTCGACGCGCTCGAGCGCGCGATCGTACTGGCCTTGCTTGAACAGCTGGCTGGCGTCCTGCAGCTCGTTCCCCTGCGCCGCCGCCGGAACGGTGGCAAGCAGGGCAGCGGCGGTCCCGATGACGGCCACGAGGCGCAGGATGGGGAAAAGCATCGTGCTATACTTTCCCGAGATTCAGTGGGTTAGTCGATGAATTCTAGAAATTTTACCAAGAACCCCGGGCAATTCAAACTGCGTTTATTCGCGTCCCCCCTGGCGCTTTCCTGCCGTCCCGGCCGCTAGGTACCGTCCCGCGGCCGGCTGCCCGGACCTCAGCCCAGGCGCGCGACGGGCCCATCCGTGCTGAAAATCTACAACACACTGGCTCGCGAGAAGCAGGAGTTCATCCCGATCGCGCCCGGGCGAGTGCGCATGTACGTCTGCGGCATGACGGTCTACGACCACATCCACATGGGGGGCGCGCGGATGCTGGTGGCGTTCGACGTGGTGCAGCGCTGGCTGCGGGCGTCGGGCTACGACATGACCTACGTGCGAAATATCACGGATATCGACGACAAGATCATCAAGCGCGCGCAGGAAAACGGCGAGACGGTCGAAGCGCTTACCGCGCGCTTTATCGCCGCCATGAATGAGGACAGTGCCGCGCTCGGGGTGGAAAAGCCCGATTTCGAGCCGCGCGCCACCGAGCATGTGCCGGGCATGCAGAAGATGATCGCCGCGCTCGAACGCCGCGGCCTTGCCTACCGCGCGGCGAGCGGCGACGTCAATTTCGCGGTGCGCAAGTTTCCCGAGTACGGAAAGCTGTCCGGGAAGTCGCTGGATGACCTGCGCGCCGGCGAGCGCGTCGACGTCCTGCCCGGCAAGCAGGACCCCCTCGACTTCGTCCTGTGGAAGGCGGCGAAGGAGGGCGAGCCGTACTGGGAATCCGCGTGGGGCAGGGGGCGTCCCGGCTGGCACATCGAATGCTCGGTCATGTCGAGCACGCTGCTCGGAAACCATTTCGACATCCACGGCGGCGGGCAGGACCTGCAGTTTCCCCACCACGAGAACGAGATCGCGCAATCCGAGGGCGCGAACCAGTCGAAATTCGTCAACTACTGGATGCACAACGGCTTCGTGCGCGTGGAGAAGGGGGAAATGAGCGAGAAGATGTCGAAGTCGCTCGGCAATTTTTTTACGGTGCGCGCCGTGCTCGCGCGCTATGACGCCGAGGTCATCCGCTTCTTCATCGTCCGCGCCCACTATCGCAGCCCGCTCAACTATTCCGACCAGCACCTCGAGGACGCGAAACAGGCGTTGACCCGCCTTTACACGGCGTTGAAGGGTGTCGATGCCGGGGCGGGTCCCGTGGACTGGAAAGACGCGCATGCCAAACGCTTCCGGGATGCGATGAACGACGACTTCAACACGCCCGAAGCCGTCGCCGTCCTGTTCGATCTCGCGAATGAATTGAACAAGAGCCGTTCCGCCGGGGACG
>DASWIC010000206.1:0-6176 GCA_036397875.1 Burkholderiales bacterium | reverse complement strand
ACCAAGGCTCGCATCAAGGTCAAGACGCAGGTGACCGAACGCGTCGCGCCGGGAACGGTGTTCCTGCCGTTCCATTTTGCCGGCTGGTTTGAGGGCAAGGACCTGCTCAATTACTACCCGGAGGGCGCGGCCCCGATTGTGCGCGGCGAGGCGGTCAACACCGCGACGACTTATGGTTACGACATCGTGACCATGATGCAGGAAACCAAGACCACGCTGTGCCAGGTCGCGAAAGCCTAACGGACAAGGGAATGTGAGGAGCTCACCATGGCAAGAATGAAATTTCTAGCTGATGCCGAGCGTTGCATCGAGTGCAACGGCTGCGTGACCGCCTGCAAGCAGGAGCATGAGGTGCCGTGGGGCGTGAACCGCCGGCGGGTGGTAACGCTTAACGATGGCGTGCCGGGCGAGAAATCCATATCCGTCGCCTGCATGCACTGCTCGGACGCGCCCTGCATGGCGGTGTGCCCGGTGGACTGCTTCTACAAGACCTCGGAAGGCGTGGTGCTGCACGACAAGGACCTCTGCATCGGTTGCGGTTACTGCTTTTACGCCTGTCCGTTCGGCGCGCCGCAGTTCCCGCAGGATGGCGCGTTCGGCCTGCGCGGCAAGATGGACAAGTGCACGTTCTGCGCCGGCGGGCCCGAGGCCGACTTTTCGGCGGCCGAATTCACGAAGTACGGCCGCAACCGCCTGGCCGAGGGCAAGCTCCCGGCCTGCGCCGAGATGTGCTCGACCAAGGCGTTGCTCGGCGGCGACGCCGACGTGATCGCCGACATCTACCGCGACCGGGTACTCAAGCGCGGCAAAGGCTCGGAGGTCTGGGGCTGGGGCACGGCCTATGGCAAGCCGGAGAAACAGCCGACGGCGCGGCCCGGGGCCAAGTCATGACTAAGCTACTGACGATCGCCATTGCCGTGGCCCTGGCAGGGGTCGCGGCGGGCTGCGGAGAAAAGTCGACGGTCACGGTCTACAAGCAGGGCCAGTACCAGGGCAAGCCCGACAAGCAGCCGTGGGACAACGATCAATTCAAGGGCGACCGGGGGGCGTGGGAAAAATCGGTCAAGGCGCGCAATCTCGGCCAGAACGAGTACGTCCGGATTTCGGGCAGCTGATTCAAACTGATAGACAAGGAGGTACGCATGCCCGCCTACCGTGACATGCGAGCGGTGATTCGTCTGGTGTTCCTGTCGAGCGTGATGCTGTTCACGCCGCTGCCCGTGGCGGCTCAGGGCGCCGCGCAGGAGCACGCGAAGGAGCAGGTGCAACGCCAGCAGGAACAGCCCCTCAACAATGCTCCGGTATGGCGCGACGTGCGCAGCAGCGAGACGTCGCCGTCCCAGACCACGCAGGTGCGGGGCATCGAGACCAACGTGCTGGTGCAGACCCAGGGCGAGATCTGGCGCCAGATTCGCAACGGCCCGATAACCATCTACGGTGGCTGGTTGCTGATTGTTGTCTGCGCGATCGTCGCCGCGATCTATTTCCTCAAGGGACCGATCAAGCTGCACCAGCAACCCGGCGCCCGGACGATAGAGCGCTTCAACTCGCTCGAGCGCGTCACGCACTGGACGATGGGCATCAGTTTCGTCGTGCTGGGCATCACCGGGCTGATCATCCTGTTCGGGAAGTACGTGCTGCTGCCGATGTTCGGCTACACGCTGTTCTCGTGGCTCGCCGTCCTCTCCAAGAACGTGCACAACTTCGTCGCTCCTGTGTTCATCCTCAGCCTGATCCCGTTCATCCTGATCTATTTGCGGGACAACCTGCCGGAAAAGGGCGATCTGCACTGGCTCGTGAACGGGTGGAAGATGTTCGCCGGCCACCACATGCCATCGGGCCGCTTCAACGCGGGGGAAAAGGCGTGGTTCTGGGTCGGCGTCGTGCTGCTCTCCCTGGTGGTGAGCGCGACGGGCCTGATACTATTGTTCCCGAACTTCGAGCAGGGACGGCTGCTGATGCAGCAGGCGAGCGTGATTCACGCGGTCGCCGCGCTGCTGGTCATCGGGCTCTCGCTGGGGCACATCTACATGGGCACGGTCGGGGTCGAGGGCGCATACCAGAACATGCGCACCGGGTACACCGACGCGACGTGGGCGAAGGAGCACCACGAGTACTGGTACAACGACGTCATGAAGGGCCGGCCCGGCGCGGCGGGAAGCATGGCCGCCGCCCGCGCGAGCGCCATGAAGGAGGGGTGGAAGCTATGAAGGCACCGAAATTCTGGACGGTAGTCCCGGCGCTGCTGGTCGCGGGCGCGGTTGGCCTGGCATACGCCAAGCTGCCGCAGCCGCCTATGGACGAAGCCGCCAAGGCGGCGGCCGCAGCCAAGAAGGCGAAGGCGGCGGACGCTGCCAAGAAGGCTGCCGGAGACCTGGCCAAGGCGCAGGACCGCGTGGCGGAGCGCTACAAGCGGGAGAAGGGCATGACGACGGCGTCGCCCAAGATGAAGAAGTAGGCGCGGCCTTTCCCAGCCAAAAAAAGCCCGGGTTCCCCCGGGCTTTTTTGTTGATCAGACCACGCCTTCCAGTACCTGAACGTCAACCAGCGTGCCGGGCGTCACGTTGCCCTGCTCCGTGGGCAGTATGATGAAGCAGTTGGCCTCCGCCATGGAGCGCAGGATGCCCGAGCCCTGCTCGCCGGTCACGCGCACGCTCCAGTTGCCGGCGGCATCCTGGGTCAGAACCCCCCGCTGGAACTCGGTGCGCCCGGGCGCTTTCTTGAGGGTGGACGTGCATGGCACCTTGAACGTCGGCGGCGGCAGCACTGGGTCGCGGCCGGACAGCACGAGCAGGGCGTCGCGGACGAACTGGTAGAACGTCACCATCACCGACACCGGGTTGCCCGGCAGCCCGAAGAAGTGCGCGGCGCCGATCTTGCCGTAGGCGAGGGGACGCCCCGGCTTCATCGCGATCTTCCAGAACACGACCTCGCCGAGCTTGCCGAGCAGGTCCTTCACGAAATCGGCCTCGCCGACCGACACCCCGCCGCTGGTGATGACGACATCCGCCGCCGCCGCCGCGTCGTGGAACGCTTTCTCCAGCAGCCTGGGGTCGTCGCGGACCACTCCCATGTCGAGCACGTCGCAGCCGAGCCGCGTCAGCATGCCGTGGATCGTGTAGCGGTTGCTGTCGAAGATCTGGCCCTCCGCGGGCTGCGTGCCGATCGAGACCAGCTCGTCCCCGGTGGAAAAGAATGCCACTCGCAGCTTGCGGTAGACCGCGACTTCTCCGATACCAAGAGAGGAGGTCAGCCCGATCTCGGCGGGCCGGAGCGCGAGACCGCGCGTCAACGCAACCTGTCCGGCCTTCAAGTCCTCGCCCGCGCGGCGCAGGTTCTGTCCCTTCTTGTGCCCGGCGCCGACGGTGACCCGGTCCTGGTCGGCCTTGACGTACTCCTGCATCACGATGGTGTCGGTACCCGGCGGCACGACTCCGCCCGTCATGATGCGCACGCACTGCCCGGCCGCCACCGTCCCCTTGAAGGGCGCGCCGGCAAACGCGCTGCCCACGTCCTTGAGCGTGATCTCGCCGTCGGGCTTGAGGTCCGCGAAGCGCACGGCGTAACCGTCCATCGCGGAGTTGTCGTGAGCGGGCACGTTCAGCGGTGAGATCACGTCCTCGGCCAGTACCCGCCCGAGGGCGGCGCGCACGTTGACGCGCTCGATCGCAGTGACCGGGCGCAAGAAGCGCGCGATCACCTCACGTGCTTTCACGACCGGCATCGAGTTTGGGTCGTAGTCGTCGGCGCAGCTCAGGTCGCGCAGGTTCTGGACCGGATCATTCATCAGTGCGACTCTGCGGAGGTTCCAACCGGGAAATTCTACCCTTATTCCGCGGCCGCGGCCCTACGCTTCCCCGAACGCGTCGCGCACCTGAACGATCTCTCCAATGTCGGGCGCCTCGTAGCCGGGGAGGGCACCCAAGCGCTTGCGAAACGCCGCGCCTTTCAGAGCCGCGAGCAGGGCATGGGCGGCGGGACGAGCGAGCGTCGCCTGGCGCGCGGCGAGGAAGTAGCGCTCAGTCGCAAGCGGAGCGAAATCGAGTCCCTGCTGGCGCGCCGCGGCTTCGATGCCGAAGCCCGCGTCGGCCATGCCGCTCGCGACGGTTGCGGCAACCGCGGCGTGCGTGAATTCCTCCACCTGGTAGCCGTTGATCTGCGCCGGGCGTAGTCGTGCCGCCGCGAGCAAGCGGTCAAAACACAGGCGCGTTCCCGAACCTGGCTGGCGATTGACGAAACGCGCTCGCTTCTCGGCGAGGTCGGGGAGCGTCAGCAGGCGCTTCGGGTTACCGCGGGCGACCATCAATCCCTGGCGGCGGCTGACGAAGCGGATCAGGCGTAAGGCGCGCGTTCGGAGCCACGGCCGGTACGGCGCGATCGCCTCGTTGCCCGCGGACGCCTCGGGCAGATGAAAGCCCGCCACGTCGCACTCCCCGCGCGTGAGGCTCGCGAGGCTGTCGAGGCTTCCCCGGAAATGCAGGTCCACGGCGCGGCCGGAACTCGCGACTAGGTCCCGGAGCTCGGCCAGTGCCAGGTCGTGGCTGGCATGGATGACGAGCGGCTTTTCGCGCGTGACCTTGCGCGAAACCGGGTAGTCGCGATCGAGCGACTGCAGGGCGGCCGCCAATTCACGGCCCAGGACATCGGCGGCGGCGTTATCGGCCTCGATCAGCTTCTCGGCGAAGGGGGTGAGCCGCGCGCCGCGGCCACGTTCCATCCGCACCAGCGGTTGCCCGAGGGCGCGCTCCATTTTTCCCAGAATGCCCCAAGCATGGCGGTAGGAAAGATGCAGCGATGCGACCGCGCGGTTGAGCGAGCCATGGATTGCCACCGTGCGCAGAAGCAGCACGAGCCGGGCATCCACATCGGTGTCCGCGATCCGCCAGCGTGGGGTAAGTTGAATCGTCACCTATATGCTATCCGAAGCATATTTAGATAACGTGTGGCATCACGCATAATCCAAAGGGTAATGTCACCATATATGCTATAGACAGCATAACACGAGATGGGCGAGATCCTCATAGCCTTGGGCGAAGCAGGGCGTCTCATTGTCGGGGCCGAAGCGGCGCTGGTGGAAATCGTCCTGCTTTCCCTGCGGGTGAGCCTGACTGCGGTGCTCATTGCCTGCGCGTTCGGGTTGCCGCTGGGTGCTGCGATCGCCGTGGGCCGCTTTTGGGGCCGGCGGCCACTGATCGTGATCGTGAACGCACTCATGGGCCTGCCGCCCGTGGTGGTCGGGCTCTTCGTCTACCTGATGCTGTCGCGGGCGGGGCCGCTGGGACAGTTCGGCATCCTGTTCACCCCAGCGGCGATGGTCATCGCACAAACCATCCTGATCTTGCCCATCGTGGCGGCCCTGTCGCGCCAGGTAATCGAGGACGCCTGGCAGGAGTACCGCGAGCAACTGCGCTCGCTGGGCGCGGGCGCGATGACCTCGGCCCTGACGCTGCTGTGGGACACGCGCTTCTCGCTGGTGACGATCGTGCTGGCGGGGTTCGGGCGCGCCGCGGCGGAAGTCGGCGCCGTCATCATCGTGGGCGGGAATATTGACGGCGTCACGCGTGTCATGACCACCGCGATCGCGCTCGAAACCAGCAAGGGCGATCTGCCGCTCGCGCTGGGCCTGGGCATTATCCTTCTCACGCTCATCCTTGCCCTCAACGCGGCAGCGTATTGGGTCAAGGAAGGGGCGCAGCGGCGCTACGGGTGAGCATGCTGCCGCTCGTCCTCGACCAGGTGTCCTTTGCCGTAAACGGCAGGACGCTGATCGACCGGGTTTCCATGGAAATTGCCGAGGGGCCGCGCACGATCATCCTCGGTCCCAACGGGGCGGGAAAGAGCGTGCTGATGAGGCTCTGCCACGGACTGCTCATGCCAACGGCGGGGACGGTCGAATGGCGCGGCGCCCGCAACGGTCGCGAACGGCAGGCCATGGTGTTCCAGAGGCCGGTGATGCTCCGCCGCTCCGCGCTCGCCAATATCGCTTACGGCCTCAAGCTCGCCGGCATCTCGCCACGGGAGCGCGAGATGCGCGCGCGCGATGTGCTCGAGGCTGTTGGGCTCGCGAACATCGCCGGCCGGCCCGCACGGGTGCTTTCGGGCGGCGAGCAGCAGCGGGTTGCGCTGGCGCGCGCGTGGGCACTTGGTCCCGAAGTCCTGTTCCTCGACGAGCCCAC
>DASWIC010000205.1:0-4680 GCA_036397875.1 Burkholderiales bacterium | reverse complement strand
GCCCGCCGCCGCCGGGCTGCAGTATCGCGAGCCGGACTGGTCCGAGCTGAGGGACATCGGCGCCGCGCTCTCGCGGCTGCCGGCCGAGCAGCGCACCGTGGTGCTGCTGGTGGGGCTCGAGCAATTTACCTATGAAGAGGCGGCGCGCGTGCTCGAGGTCCCGATCGGGACCGTCATGTCGCGCCTGTCGCGTGGCCGCGAGCGCATGCGCGCGCTGCTCGGCGGGGATTTCAGGGCCGCCGCACTAAAGGTGGTGAAATGAGCAGGCCGATCATCACGGAAGCCGATTTGCACGCCTATCTCGACGGCGTGCTGCCCGCGGCGCGTCTCGCCGAGGTGGAGGCCTATCTCGCGGAGCGCCCCGAGGAAGCGGTGCGTCTTGCGGCTTATCGCGAGCAGATCGCGGCATTGCGCCGGGAGTTCGATCCGGTGCTCGATGAGCCGGCGCCGCAACAGTTGAGGGTTCCGCGACTGTACTGGGTGCGGCCGCTCGCGCGCTACGCTGCGGTTGTCGCCTGGCTCATGCTGGGCGGGGTCACCGGCTGGCAGCTGCACGCATATACGGAGGATCAGCGGGCCGAGGCGACTTCGTGGCCGCGGCGGGCGGCGATTGCGCACGTGGTCTACAGCCCCGAGGTGCGTCACCCGGTCGAGGTCGGGGCCGACCAGGAGGCCCACCTCGTGACGTGGCTGTCGAAGCGCCTCGGCGCGTCGCTCAAGGTGCCGCACCTCGGCGAGCTGGGGTATGCGCTGGTCGGCGGACGGCTGCTGCCGGGCGATCGGGGACCGGTGGCCCAGTTCATGTACCAGGACGGGAAGGGCCAGCGGTTGACGCTCTACGTTCGTGTCAACGCGGACGACAGCCGCGAGACTGCGTTCCGTTTCGCGCAGGAGAACCGCGTGGGCGTGTTTTACTGGATCGACCGCAAGCTCGGCTACGCGCTCTCGGGCGAGGTGGAGCGGGGCGAGCTGCTGCGCGTCGCGACGGCGGTCTATCGCCAGTTGAACCCCTGAGCAGGCTTCCTCCCCCCTTGCGGGGGAGGATTGAGGTGTGGGGTTACGGCAGCAGCATCTCCCGCGCCATCAGCTCCGACACTGCTTCGCGCTCGCGAATGAGGTGGAGCTGCACTCCGTCCACCATGACTTCGGCCGCGCGCGGGCGGGTGTTGTAGTTCGAGCTCATGCTCATGCCGTAGGCGCCGGCCGCCATGACCGCGAGGAGATCGCCCTCGCGCAGATCGAGGGCGCGGTCGTGCGCGAGGAAATCGCCGGTCTCGCACACCGGGCCGACGATTTCGTAGTGAGCGCCGCCGCTGCCGGCCCTCACCGGAAGCACGTCGTGCCACGCTTCGTAGAGCGCCGGGCGCAGGAGATCGTTCATCGCAGCGTCTACTACCGCGAAATTGCGCTCCCGACCGTGCTTCAGGTATTCCACGCGGGTGAGGAGCAGCCCGGCCTCCCCGACCAGCGCCCGCCCGGGCTCGAGCAGGATCTTCAGGGCGCGGCTGCCGAGCCGGCCGGTGAGCGCCCTCGCGTACTCCCCCGGCGTCGGCGGCGACTCGTCGCGGTAGCGGATCCCGAGGCCGCCCCCGATGTCGATATGGGTGAGGGTCACGCCTTCCGACTGCAGCCGGTCGGCCAGCTCGAGCACCCGGTCGAGCGCGGCGACGAACGGCGCGACCTCCGTCAGCTGCGAGCCGATGTGGAAGCCGACGCCGGTGACGGCGAGATGACGCATCTCCCGCGCGCGGCGGTAAAGCGCGAGTGCATCCTCGTAGGGGATGCCGAACTTGTTCTGCCGCAATCCGGTCGCGATGTAGGGATGGGTGCGCGGGTCCACGTCCGGGTTGACGCGCAGGGAAAGCGCCGCGGTCCTGCCGCATTGCGTCGCCACCGCTTCGAGCCGCATCAACTCGCTTTCCGACTCGACGTTGAAGCACAGGATGCCCGCCATCAGGGCCTGGCGCATTTCCTCGGCGGTCTTGCCCACCCCCGAGAACACGATCTTGCGCGGATCGCCGCCTGCTGCCCGCACCCGCGCGAACTCCCCACCCGACACAATGTCGAAGCCGCTGCCGAGCCGCGCAAGCACGTTCAGCACGGCAAGGCTCGAATTCGCTTTCACCGCGTAGCAAACAAGGTGGTCGCGCCCGTCGAATGCGGCGTCGAAGGCGCGATAGGTCTCCCTCAGCGCCGCACGCGAATAGACGTAGCACGGCGTGCCGTAGCGCTCCGCCACCCGCGCGAGCGGCACCGCCTCGGCGTGCAGCTCGCCGTTACGGTAGTCGAAATGGGTCATGGCTCGGTTGCCGGTTTCTTGCCGTCTTGTTCCGGGGGCGGTTTCGGTGTCGTAGCTTGTGCGGCGGGCTTCGGCTTGGGCAACACGAGCGGCGTCTTGTTGCCGCATCCTGCAACCAGCACGGCGAGCGCGATCAGGGAAAAGAGGAAGCGCATGGGCAGGATGGTATCGCGTCTCGTCATTCCCGCGAAGGCGGGAATCCAGCGATGCGCTGCATCTCGCCCTCGATCCAGTCCTCCACCTTGCGGTTGAGCGCGTCGGGCGCGAGGCTCCGGGAGTCGATCGGCGCGCCGATGCTCACCGTCACGAGCCCGGGCCGCTTGAGGAAGGCGCGCCGGCCCCACAGCTCGCCGGCGTTGTGCGCGACCGGCACCACCAGCGTTCCGGTCTTGACCGCGAGCCAGGCGCCGCCGACCTGGTACTTGCCGCGCCTGCCCGGCGCGACGCGCGTGCCCTCCGGGAAGATCACGATGCAGTAGCGGCGCGCCAGGCGCTCCCGTCCCTGCTCGAGCAGCTGGTGGAGCGCGCGGGGACCGGACGCGCGGTCGATAGCGATCGGCGCGAGCAGCGCCAGGCCCCAGCCGAAGAAGGGAATCCATAGCACCTCGCGCTTCACCACCCAGACCTGCGGCGGAAAGATCGCCTGGAACGCAAACGTTTCCCATGCGGACTGGTGTTTGGCGAGCACGATGTACGGCGGCGGCGGCAGGCGTTCCGCGCCGAGCACGCGGTAGCGGATGCCGAGTATCGCCTCGGCGCCGGCTAGCATCAGGCGCGACCAGGTCGTGATGAATCGATAGCGCGCCGCCGCCGGCAGCGGAAAGAGCGCAAGCGAAAGGACGGCGAAGACGGGAGTGACGAGGAGCTGGTAGAGCGCGTAGAGCGACGACCGAAGGACGGCAGTCATCGAACGAGCAACTTCACCGCGTCGGCGAGATCGGCGTAGACCCGGGTGTTCGGGGGCAACCCCCCTTCGCGCTGCGTCTGCGCGCCCTTGCCGGTCAGCACCAGGATCGGCTGCGCGCCGACCGCCGCCGCGGCCTGCAGGTCGCGCAGCGCGTCGCCGATGCACGGCACGTCCTGGAGGCTCGTGTTGAAGCGCCGGCCGATGTCCTCGAGCAGCCCGGGCTTGGGCTTGCGGCAGCCGCAGTTCGCCTCCATGGCATGCGGGCAGTAGAACACCGCGTCGATGCGCCCGCCCGCCTGGCCGACCGCGCGGTGCATCTTGTCGTGAATGGCGTTGAGCGTGGCCATATCGAATTTCCCGCGCCCGACGCCGGACTGGTTGGTCGCCACCACCACGCGATAGTCCGCCTGGGTAAGCTGCGCGATCGCGTCGAGGCTGCGCGGGATCGGCTTCCATTCCTCGGGACTCTTGATGTAGGACGGGCTGTCGTGATTGATGACGCCGTCGCGGTCGAGGATCACTAGTTTCATGCGGCGAGCTTGGACAGGTCCGCGACGCGATTCATCTCGGTGCGCAGCTCGGCGAGCAGCGCTAGCCGGTTGGCCCGCAGCTCGCGATCGTCCACCATCACCATCACCGAGTCGAAGAAGGCGTCGACCGGGACCTTCAGGGCTGCAAAGGTCTTGAGGAAGCCGGTGAAGTCGCCGCGCTCGTAGAGTCCCTTTGCATCGCCGGCCGTGATCGCGAGGGCCGAGTAGAGCTCGCGCTCGGCGGGCTCCTTCAGCTTGTCCGATTCGGTGCGCGTGTACGATTCGCCCTTCGCCGCGGCCTGCCTGAGAAGATTCGCCACGCGCTTGTTGGCGGCCGCGAGGCTTTCCGCTTCGGGCAGCCTGCGGAACGCCTCGACTGCTTCCACGCGCCGGACGACATCCATCAGCGGCGGCCGCTGGCTCAACACGGCCTCGACCGAATCCTTGGCAAAGACCGTAGCGAGCTGGTTCCAGTAGCGGTCCAGGATGAATCCGTGCACCGCGGCCACGGTATCGGGCGCCAGGACGCCCGCCGGGTAGAGCCCCGCCGAGTACTCCAGCAGCTCCTTGATATCCGTCCCTGCGCGTCCAGTCAGCCTGAGGACGGTGCTGAGCCGCTCGAATACGTTGATCACGCCGAGCGCCGCGCGCCGCAGCGCGTAGGGGTCCTTTTCCCCGGTCGGCCGCTCGCCGATGCCGAACAGCCCGGTGAGCTGCTCGATGCGGTCGGCAAGATAGAGGCTCGCGCTCGCCAGGTTTACCGGTTCGGAGCCGTCGAGCTTCAGCCGGTATTGATCGCCGATGGCCTCGGCGACCTCCCGCGGCTCGCCGTCGTGCGTCGCGTAATAGCGCCCCATGGTCCCCTGCAGCTCGGGAAACTCGCCGACCATCTCCGTCAGCAGATCGGCTTTTGAAAGCCACGCCGCGCGCCCCGTGAGCAGGGG
>DASWIC010000204.1:0-3271 GCA_036397875.1 Burkholderiales bacterium | reverse complement strand
CGTGAGCGTCACCAGCACGATCGGCATCCGCGGCATCGGGGAAGAGGACCTCAAGCAGGCGAGCTTCAACGCGGATCAGATGAAGCTGCTCGAAAGCTACGCCGCGACCAAGCAGGCGGCTGAGGAAAACGCGCGCGGTTCAGGCTTGGCGCCGGCAAGCGTCGAATACATGGACGGGAAGAAATGACCGGCTCCTTCAAACGCTGGATCGCCGCCGCGCTGATGGCTGCGGCTTCCGGGCACGCGGCGGCCGCGTCGATCGATCTCGGCCGCATCTTCGACGTGGGCCGGGACCTGAGGACGGCCACCACCAGCCTGGACGAGCCCGAGGAGATCGCGGTCGGCCGCGAGGTAGCGGGCCGCACGCTGGGCGCCGCGCCGCTGGTGGCCGACCCCGAGCTGCAAGCGTACGTCAACCGCGTCGGGCGCTGGGTCGCGATGCAGTCCGAGCGTCCCGACCTGCCGTGGCATTTCGGCGTGCTCGACACCTCCTCGGTCAATGCCTTCGCCGCGCCCGGCGGCTACGTGCTGATCACGCGCGGGCTCTACGAAATGCTCAACAGCGAGGCGCAGCTCGCGGGCGTGCTCGGGCACGAGATCGGCCACATCGTGCAGCGCCACCACGTCAAGGTGATGCAGCAGAGTGCCCTGGTTTCCGCCGGCGCGCGGGCGGCCCAGCGCAGCGACCGCAGTCTCCTCGTCAACAACCTGATCGGCACCGGGGCGGAAGTGCTGGCGCGCGGGCTCGACAAGGACGCGGAGTTCGAGGCTGACCGGATCGGCGTCGTGCTCGCGGCGCGCGCCGGCTACAGTCCGTACGGCCTGGTCGAGGTTCTGCACCTGCTCGCGGCACGGACCGCGGACGATGCCTCGCTCGCGCTGCTGTTCAATACCCATCCCGCGCCCGGCGAGCGCCTGACGCAACTCGGCGACGCGCTCGCGCCGCGCGTCGCCGCGCTCCCCGCGGGCAAGGAGCCCGCCATCCGCCAAGTGGACCCCAGGACGCCGCCGCCGGCCGCCTCGAAACCGGCGCCGGTTGAAGGCGCGCGCGCGCTGCAGCAGGAAGAAAGCGGAACCACGATACCTTCGGGTGGCAGCTCGCCCGGCGGTGGCCTGGACGCGGGCGGCATACTGCGCGGCATCTTCGGCCGCTGAGATACCTCTTTCCCGCGACGGCGGGTATCCCCTTCCCCCCTTGCGGGGGAAGGTAGGATGGGGGGTAACGGTCTCTGGACTCCCGCCTCCGCAGGAGTGACGGCCGCCCCTGCTAGCCGTTCCGCAATCGGTCGCGCGCGCGCGCGACGACGCGCTCGATCGTCGCCTGCTTCCTGCGCTGCCAGGACTTGTCCTGCCCTGTCGCGAGCCGCGCCGCCCGCTCGCGTTCGAGCCGTTCCGCTCTCGCTTCATAGCGCCGCCGGTACTGGCCGGCGCGTCGCAGGCGCTCTTCGTGCGTCCAGGTTTCCCCGGTCTCGATCATATCGATGCAGTCGACGGGGCAGGGCGGCACGCACAGCCTGCAGCCGGTGCATTCCGCCGCGATCACCGTATGCATGAGCCGCGCCGCCCCGACGATGGCGTCCACCGGGCACGCCTCGATGCACAACGTGCAGCCGATGCAGGCCTGCTCGTCGATGACGGCTACAGCCGGGGCCCTGGCGGGACCTTGTGCCATTTATCGACCGCAGAGCTCGGAAACGCACTCGCGCACCAGCGCCGGGCCGCGATAGACGAGCCCGGTATAGAGCTGGACCAGGGACGCGCCGGCGTCGATCTTCTCGCGCGCGTCGGCGCCGGCCATGATGCCGCCCACTCCGATCACCGGCAGCTTTCCCGCCAGCGCCTGCGCGAGCTGGCGCACCACGGATGTGGCGCGCGCCTTGAGCGGAGCCCCCGAGAGCCCGCCCGCCTCGTGCTCGTGCGGCTGGCCGGAGACGCCCTCGCGCGTCACCGTGGTGTTGGTGGCGATCACGGCGTCGACGGCATGCTTGCGGAGCAAGGCCGCGATCGCTTCGATCTGCGGGCGATCGAGGTCGGGCGCGATCTTCACCGCGAGCGGAACGGACCTGCCATGCCTGGCCGCCAGTGCGCGCCGCTCGGACATGAGCGTCGAGAGCAGCGCATCAAGTGCAGCCGCGCCCTGCAGCCGCCGCAGGTTCTCGGTGTTGGGCGAGGAGATATTCACCGTCACGTAGCTCGCAAGGGAATAGACCTTGCGCAGGCAGGCGACGTAGTCATCCGCCGCGCGCTCGAGCGGCGTGTCGAAGTTCTTGCCGATGTTGATTCCGAGCACGCCGCGGTAGCGCGCGCGCTGCACGTTCTCCACCAGCTGGTCCACGCCCACGTTGTTGAATCCCATGCGGTTGATGACGGCGCGCGCGGCGCGGATGCGGAACATCCGCGGGCGCGGGTTTCCGGGCTGCGGGCGCGGCGTGACGGTGCCGATCTCGAGAAACCCGAAGCCGAGCCGCGCCAGCGTGTCGATGTACTCGCCGTTCTTGTCCAGGCCCGCGGCGAGCCCCACCGGGTTCGGGAACCGGATGCCCATCAGCTCGCGCGCGCAGGCGGCGGGCGCAGGTCCTGCCGTGGGCGCGAGTCCGATGCGCGTAAGGAACCTGAGTGATCGCAGGGTGACGTGATGCGCCGTCTCGGGATCGAGCGCGAACAGCAGTGGACGCGCGAGGGCGTACGTCATCGCGCTATTTTACGTGAGCAGTGAGCCGTGGCCAGCGCGTGCGGCGCTGGAGCGGGGCGCGCGCCTCGACGCTCTCCGCCGATCAGGTAGTCCCGCCCGCCGCGGTTACGACCGGCAGGGGCGGAGCAGGTCGCGTTCCGGCCGATAGACCGCGGTCCGTACGTTGGAGAGGCCCAGCAGCGAGTGATAGACGTTGTCGTGCGAGAGCGGCTCGCCCTGCCGGTGCTCCAGACAGTCCGTGTCGATGCCGAGACGGTCGCGTAGGCCCGCGGACAGCCATAGCAGCATCGGCACGTGCGTCTGTTCGCGCGGCGCCAGGGCGTACGGAATGCCGTGAAGGTAGAGCCCGTTCTCGCCGAGCGACTCGCCGTGGTCGGAAACGTAGAGGAGAGCGGTGTCGAAGCGGCCGGCGGCTGCTCGCAGCAGATCGATCACCTCGCTCAGCACGTGGTCGGTGTAGCGCAGGGTATTGTCGTAGGTGTTGACGATGCTCTCCTGCGTGCAGCTGTCGAGCTGCGCGGTGCGGCAGACCGGGGTGTAGGCCTCGAAGGACGGCGGGTAGCGCTTATAGTAGGCCGG
>DASWIC010000203.1:0-15801 GCA_036397875.1 Burkholderiales bacterium | reverse complement strand
GCACAGCGAGCAGCAGTATGCCGTGCGGGCGCTCAAGGCGGGTGCCTCGGGCTTTCTCACGAAGGAAGCCGCCGCCGACCAGCTGGTGGCCGCGATCCGCAAGATCGCCGCCGGCGGCGCCTACGTCAGCCCCGAGACCGCGGAACGCCTGGTTCTCGACGCCGCGCCGCGAGCCGAAGCCGCGCCGCACACGCGGCTCTCCGACCGCGAGTTCCAGGTGCTGCAGTTGATCGCGGGCGGCAGCACGGTAGGCGAGATCGCAAAGAAGCTTTCGCTTTCAGTCAAGACCGTGAGCACCCACAAGACCCGGATCCTGCACAAGATGGGCCTCGCCAACCAGGCGGAGCTGATCCGCTACGCCCTCGAGCACAAGCTCCTCGACGAAGCACCTGACTCGCCGCCGAGATAATTCCTTCCCCCGCAAGAGGGGAGGAGGGCCACCTTGGTTCTCCCCGCATCAGGAAACGTAGGACATTTCCTACACCGCTTCCCGATTTCCTACAGTCAATTTCGGACGCGCGCCGATAGCGTGCCGCGCGACGTGCTGCGCATACTGCGGGCCATGAACCATAACACCATGGCGGGCGCCGATATGAAAGTCTTCGTGGTGGAGGATTCCGCCGCTGTGCGGGAGCGCCTTCTCGAGATGATCCGCGAGATCGAGGACGTCGAGGTGGTGGGGGAGGCCGAGACCTACGACGCCGCGGTCACCGGCATCCTGAACACCAGGCCGGACGTGGCGGTGCTCGATATCAAGCTCGCGGACGACGGAGGAAGCGGCATCGACGTGCTCACCGAGGTGAAAAAAGGGCTGCCGGCGATGCGGGCGATCGTGTTGAGCAACTACGCCACGCCCCAGCATATGAAAGCCAGCGCCGACGCCGGCGCCGAGTACTTTCTCGACAAGTCCGCGGATTTCGAGCGCCTTGCCGGGATCCTGGAGCAGATGAAGCGCGATGCAAGCACCCATTGAGCACGGGTGAACCGAGTTTGGCAGGTCTTACCAAGGAGAGAGCCATGTTGCAGAACGTTGCGTTGTCACCATCGATCCCCGTCATGCCCGCTTGTCCCCGCGCCGCCAGCGTCGTGCGGCTCGTCGCGAAGGCGGATGCCGCGGTGGCGTGCTCGTCGTGCTGCCTGAAGGGCGTGTGCCTGCCGTGCAACCTCAATGGCGGCGAGTTGAGCCGCTTCGGCGCGATCGCGACCGCCAAGCGGCGCGTGCCGCGCGGTGCTTCGCTCTACCACATCGGCGACCGCTTCGAGTCGCTCTACGCGGTGCGCAGCGGCGCCTTCAAGACGGTCGGCGTCTCGCGCGACGGCACCGAGAAGATCACCGGATTCCACCTGCCCGGAGAGCTGCTCGGCCTCGACGCCATCAACGGCGGCCGCCACGGCTACCACGCGGCCGCGCTCGAGGACAGCGAAGTCTGCATCATCCCGTTCGCACAGCTCGAGCAGATGGCGCTCACCCTGCCGGCGTTGCAGCATCAGCTGCTGCGCCTGCTCTCGGGCGATATCTCGCGCGACTCCGGCCTCATGCTGCTGCTCGGAAGCATGACCGCCGAGCAGCGGCTCGCGGCGTTCCTGCTCTCGCTCTCGCGGCGCCACCAGCGCCTCGGCTTTGCCGCCGACCGCTTCCTGCTGCGCATGACGCGCGAGGAGATCGGCAACTATCTCGGCCTCACTCTTGAGACGGTGAGCCGGCTCCTCTCACGCTTTCAGCGCGAGGGACTCGTCGCGGTGCATCAGCGCGACGTCGAGATCCTCGGTAAGGAGCGCCTGATGGAGATGGTCGGGCACTGGTAGACGGAAACGGGTGCTGGACGCCAGCTGACTGCAGCTGGCGTTTTTTTACCGGCAGACCAGCACGGGGATGTCGGCGAGGGCCAGGACCTTGCTGGTCTGGCTGCCGAGGAGCAGGCGCGAGATCCCGCGCCGGCTATGGGAGGCCATGACGATCAGGTCACAGCTGTGCCGCCGCGCCGCCTTGATGATCTCGAGGTAGGGGAACGCGCCTTCGACGCAGGTGCATTTGCACCGCACGCCGGCGGCCGCTGCGGCCTTCGCTACCGCACGCAGGTGACGGGCCCCCGCGCTCTTGACTCGCGCCGCGTGCTGCTTGCGTGACACAAAACCCGGCGGCGCCGAATCGCCGTAGGCATACAGGTTCGGCTCCCACGCCGGGCCGACCCACAAGCCGGTCACGCGCGCCCGCTGCTGCTTTGCCAGCCCGACCGCGCAGTCGACCGCCCGGCGCGACAGCGGCGAGCCGTCGATCGGGACCAGGATGTTCTTGAACACGTCAATGGCAGACCAGCACCGGGACGCCGCTGTGCGCAAGCACCTTGCTGGTCTCGCTGCCGAGCAGCAGCCGGGAGATCCCGCGCCGGCCGTGGGAGGCGATCGCGATCAAGTCGCAGCGCCTGCGCCGCGCCTCCTTCACGATCTCGTCGTAGGGGTGCGCGCCCAGCACGTAGCGGACGCTGCAGCGCACGCCCGCCGCGCGCGCCGCCTTCTTCACCGCGCCGAGGTAGCGTGCGGCGGTCTTCTTGACCGCGGCAGCATGGGCCTTGGGGGAGATGACCTCGGGCGGGACGTACTCGCTGTAGACGGGCAACTGCCACGGCGGCCCCACGTAGAAGCCGTGGACCCGCGCTTTCTGCTCCCGCGCGAACTGCACGGCGCGCTTGATCGCCCGGCGCGAAGGAGCGGAGCCGTCGGTTGGAACCAGGATTTTCCTGAACACGTTACCCCCCATCCTAACCTTCCCCCTCAAGGGGGAAGGGATCAGCGGCAGACCAGCACCGGCACCTTGCTGTGCGCCAGCACCTTGCTGGTCTCGCTCCCCAGCAGCAGCCGCGAAATGCCGCGCCGGCCGTGGGTCGCCATGAGGATCAGGTCGCAGCCGTTGCGGGTCGCCGCCTCGACGATCCTCACGTACGGGTAATCGTCCGTGCTGAAGGAAGTGGTGCAGGGCACGCCTGCCTTTGCCGCTTCCGCCACGACGGCCTTGAGGATGCGCGTCGCCGTCTTCTTGACGCTCGCCTGATGCTCGTCGGGCGACACCACGCGGTAGGGAATGGATTCGTCGGTCCCGCGCGGCTTCCACGCCGGGCCCACGTAGAACCCTGTCACGCGCCCCTTCTGCTCCCTCGCGAGCTGGACCGCCCGCTTGATCGCCTTGCGCGACAGCGCGGAGCCGTCGGTGGGCACCAGAATGTTCCTGAACATGATCGGTCTCCTTCTCCCTCGTTTCGACACGGCGCAAACCGTGCGCCTGTCTTCAAATCTACGCCGTTCGCGGACCCACTGCTTGATGTAGATCAATCCCCGCCGGGCCGGGGCGGGCAGAAGCGCATGCTACTGGTATGCGACGCACTTTTCGCAGACGGTGCCGGTCACGTCCTTCCTGAGATGGGCCGCGCGGAGCTTCACGAACGTCTCCGAGTTCCACGCCTCGATGAACGACTGCTGATTGAGATCGCCCATGGTCCAGTTGGCGGTGGCATCGAAGCAGCATGCCGAGAGCCTGCCCTCGGCCGTGACGTGGCCCTCGGTGAACGCCGACCAGCACGGCAGCGGCTCGCGCAGCGCACCGATCCGTCCCTGGTTACCGGCGGTGGGGCGGTAGCCCAGCTCTTCCTCGCGCCGGGTGGCGAAAGCGCCCATCGAATAGAGCGGCAGCCAGTAATGCTGGTCCACGTAGGGCCGCACCCGTTCGGCAAGCAGCCGCTCCATCTTTTCCTGCTGCGCCCCGTCATATCTAATGGACGAGGCGTAGAGGCCGGTCCGGTAGGCTCCGCGTTTTCGCGCTTCCCAGGCCCCCTGGATGTTCTCGAGCGCGCGCCGGAAGAGCCGTCCCGATACCCCCATGATCGTCTCGAACTGGGCTTCGTCCGCCGCGTTGACCGACCATTTCAGCGAGTCGAGCCCCGCCTTCATGCATTCCTCGACCGCCTCGGGAAAGGACATGGAGGCGTTGGAGGTGAGGAAGACGTACGGCATCGCGATCTCGCGTTTGAGCCAGGCGATGCAATCCACCAGCAGCCGCGGGTTCATGAACGATTCGCCGAGGTAGAACACCCCGATCTCCTCGACCCCGGCGTCGCGCATTTCGCGGGTGATGCGCTGGAAGAGCCCGAAGTCCATGTCCCACTTGGGTTGCACCTCGCGCGTGCGCAGCGCGCAGAACCCGCAGCGGTAGTTGCAGCGCGGGGAGATCTCGATCTTGACGCTCCGCGGCGCGGGCGGCGCCGCCTTCAGCCAGGCCGGCGGAATCCGCGTCGTGTTGTCGATCCGTTCGGTGATGCTGGGCATGCGCAATCCGGGTGACTTGCCGGCTTTGATGCGGCCACGATAAGCGAAGCGTTCCGGCGCCGCACCTGCATCGTCCATCTTTCTTGACCCAGATCAAAGCGCCTCCCTTGCTTGACATAGATCAACTGCCGCCGGTGCCGCGACCCGTAGGATTACAGCAGCATCGGGCGCCGAGATCCGGGGGCGCCCAAGTGACGATAACTTTGTCCATCTGAAGGAGTCATTCGATGAAAGCGATCTGGAGTTCAGCGTGTGTTGCAGCGAGCCTGGCCGTGGCGAGCGCCGGCAGCCTGGCGCAGGACGTGACCTACCGGAAGGACATCAAGCCGCTCTTCGACTCGAAGTGCGCGGCCTGCCACGGTGCAGGCGCACCCACGTTGGCGGAATTCCAGCTGGACCAGAAAAAGTACACCGCGGCGATGAAAGGCCCGCGGATGGACACCTATGCCGACCTGATCATGCTCATCGGCTGGCCCGACACCGGGGCGATCATGCGCCGGCTCGACGACGGCAAGAGCGCGCATGCGGGCGGCAAGCCCGGCAACATGTATCAATTCCTCGGCGGCACCGAGGAGGAGCGGCAGCAGAACCTGCAGGTCTTCAAGGCGTGGGTCGGAGCGGACGGCTGGAACCTGAACCGGTTCAAGGCGCGGGGCAAGGTACCCGGGGTCACGAAGGAGCAGCTGGAGAAGATCCAGGTGAAGTACTAGCCGCCTGAATCGGGCTCGTATTCAAGGTGCTGCCGGAAACGGCCGGGCGCTTGATCTAGGTCAAGAAGCCGCGGGCACACAGCGCTAGCATAGCGGCAAGCGGTCAACTGGATCGCGGAAGCGGGGCGCGGGCAGGCGGCCGTGCAACGGAAATCACAGGAGAATGTCATGGCAAACATCACGCGTTATGATCCGTTCAACGATCTCGACGATATCTTCAAGGGCTTGTTCGTGCGTCCGATGCGCTTCGATCTCGAGTCGGCGCCGCAGATGCGGATGAAGATCGACGTCAGCAAGGCCGATGACACCTATACCGTCAAGGCCGACGTCCCGGGCGTCAAGAAGGACGACATCCAGGTCGCGGTCGACGGCAACGAGGTGACGATCAGCGGCGAGATCAAGCAGGAAACCGAGGAAAAGAAAGGCGAGGAAGTGCTGCGCAGCGAGCGCTATTACGGAAAGATCTCGCGCAGCTTCACGCTGCCGCACGACGTGGACGAGGCGAAAGTGGTGGCGAAGTATGCCGACGGCGTGCTGAAGCTCACGCTTCCCATGAAGTCCGCGTCCAAGACCAGGAAGATTACGGTAAGCTGAGCGGGAGGCGGCAATGACCGCGGTCGGGGTCCGCAAGCGGGCTCGCGTCAGAACGACGGCCGCCACCGGCGCGCCCCGCCTCTGCGGATGCGGGTTGCGCGTGGACGACGAGGAGCGATTGCACCTGATCAATGCCTGCGCTTTTTTCAGGGCCGAACGATTCCGCGCGGCCAAGCCCGGGACCGTGCGCAGTGAGGACGTGCGGAAAGCGGCCAAGAACGTCGACGCGGCGCTGCAAGGGCGTAGGCGATCCAGGAAGCGGTGATGCTGCGCGCCCTTGTGATTGCGCTGCTCGCCGCAGGCGGGCTGGCGGTAGTGCCGGCGGGATGGGGCGCGGAGGTGCCCAACCTGGAGCGCGGACGCGCGCTCTATGAAAACCATTGCGTTGTCTGCCACACCGCCAAGGTGCACCGGCGCGTGCCGCCGCTGCCGCTCGGCATCGACGACCTGCGATATATCGTGACGCTCTGGGCATCCCAGCAGGGGCTGCGCTGGGACCGCGAGGACATCGAGGACGTCGTCCACTACCTCGATCGCACGCATTACCGGTTCGAGAAATAGCCCAGCGCCGCAAGCAGGTCCCGCGGGGCGCCGGCGTGCGGTTAGACTTGCGCCCATGTCCGCCGATCCCTCCATGCGCCATTACTTCGCGCCGCTGCTCGAGCCGGAATCGGTCGCGATCATCGGCGCCAGCGAGCGCAAGGGCTCGGTCGGTTCCGTGCTGATCGAGAACATGCGCGCCGCGGGTTACCGCGGCCAGCTCTACGCGGTCAATCCGAAGTACCGCAAGGTGCGCGAGGTGCCGTGCTTCCCGGGGATCAGGGAAGTGCCGCGGCGGGTGGATCTTGCCGTGATCGCGACGCCGGCCGCGACCGTGCCGGGAATCGTCGAGCAGTGCGGCGCGGCCGGCGTGCGCGCAGCCGTCGTCGTGAGCGCCGGCTTCTCCGAATCCGGCCCCGCCGGCGCGGCGCTCGAACGCGCGCTGCTCGAGAACGCGCGGCGCCACCACCTGCGCGTGCTCGGTCCCAACTGCCTCGGCATCATGCGGCCCGACATCGGGTTGAACGCCACCTTCGCGCACGGGCATGCACGTGCGGGATCGCTCGGCGTGATCTCGCAGTCGGGGGCGGTCTGCACGGCGATGCTCGATTGGGCGGCCGCGCACGAAGTGGGCTTTTCCTCCGTGGTCTCGCTCGGAGGCTCGACCGACGTGGATTTCGGCGAGCTGGTGGACTACCTCGTCAACGACCCCAGGACCGCGCATATCCTGCTCTACGTCGAGGGCGTGCGTGATGCGCGCCGCTTCGTGAGCGCGCTGCGCGCCGCGGCACGGGTGAAGCCGGTAATCCTGATGAAGGTGGGACGCCATCCGGCGGGCTCGCGCGCCGCGGTGTCGCATACCGGGGCGCTGGTGGGCGCGGACGACGTATTCGAGGCGGTGGTGCGCCGGGCGGGCGTTGTGCGGGTGCGCACCATCGGCCAGCTCTTCGCCGCCGCCCACGCACTGTCCGGGAACGTGCGGCCGCGCGGCGAGCGGCTCGCCGTGATCACCAACGGCGGAGGCCCCGGCGTGATGGCGGCCGACCGCGCCAGCGATTTCGGCATCCCGCTCGCGGAGCTCTCGAGCGCGACGATCGAGGCCCTGAAGCAGGTGCTGCCGCCCAACTGGTCGCAGGGCAACCCGGTGGACCTGATCGGCGACGCGGACGCGGGACGCTATCGCGCGGCGCTCGTCGCCTGTCTCGCCGACACCGGCGTGGACGGCGTGCTGGTGATACTGGCGCCGCAGGCGATGACCATGCCCCTGGAGGTGGCGCGTGCCGTCATCGAATGCGCCAAGAAGAGCGACAAGCCCTTGCTGACTTGCTGGATGGGCGAAGAACAGGTCGCGAAGGCCCGGCGGCTGCTCGGGTCGCATGGCATCCCGGCCTTTCGCGCGCCCGAGCCCGCGATCGAGATGTTCGCGCATGTCTCCGCGTTCCACCGCAATCAGAAGATCCTCCTGCAGACGCCCGGGCCGCTGTCGCACCACCCCGATCCGGACGTCGCCGGCGCGCGGCTGGTGATCGACAGCGCACTCGCGGAACACCGCACCGTACTCTCCGAAATGGAGTCGAAGGCGGTGCTTGCCGCGTTTCACGTGCCGATCGCGAGAGCGGTGCGCGTGCAGTCGGCGAACGAGGCGATGCTCATCGCCGGGCAGTTCGGATTCCCGGTGGTCATGAAGATCGACTCCCCCGATGTTACGCACAAGTCCGACGTCGGGGGCGTGCGGCTCGGCATCGCGAACGCGCAGGCCGCGCAGGACGCGTTCCGCGAGATGACCGAGGGCCTGAAACGGCTGCTGCCGCAAGCGCGCCTCGCCGGGATCATCGTCGAGCCCATGGTCGCGCGTCCGAACGGACGCGAGCTGCTGGTCGGCGTCGTGCACGACCCGGTCTTCGGCCCGGCGATCACCTTCGGCACCGGCGGCACCGCGGTCGAGGTGCACGCCGACCGCGCCGTCGCGTTGCCGCCGTTGAACGGCATGCTGATCGAGGAGATGATCCACGACACGCGCGCGCGCCGGATGCTCGGGGCGTTCCGCAACATGCCGCCCGTCGATCGCGGCGCCCTCGAATTGGTGCTCCTGCGCGTCTCGGAGATGGTGTGCGAGCTGCCGGCGATCCGGGAAATGGACATCAATCCGCTGCTGGTGGACGAATCGGGAGCGATTGCGCTCGATGCGCGCATTGTCGTGGGCCGACCGCACGCGGCGCTGCCGCGCTACGGGCACATGGCCATTCATCCCTATCCCGCACACCTCGTGGCCGAGTGGACGGCGCCGAATGGCGTGCGCGTCACGGTGCGCCCGATCCGCCCGGAGGATGCAGAAATTGAGCGCGCGTTCGTCAAGCAGCTCTCGCCCGAGGCGAAGTATTACCGCTTCATGAGCACGATCCGGGAGCTCTCGCCGCAGATGCTCGCCCGCTTCACCCAGATCGACTACGACCGCGAAATGGCGCTGATCGCGGTGGCCGCGAAGGACGGGCGCGCGGAGGAGGTGGGAGTCACGCGCTACATCACGAATCCCGACGGCTCCTCCTGCGAGTTCGCGATCGTGGTGGACGATGAATGGCAGACGCACGGCCTCGGCCGCTACCTCCTGTCGCAATTGATCGAGATCGCGCGCTCGCGGGGGCTCACGACGATGAGCGGCGACATCCTCACGGCCAACCAGCCGATGCTCGCGCTTGCCGCGAGCCTCGGCTTCGCGATCGGCGAAGTGCCCGGCGAAGCGGGGCTCAAGCGCGCAACGCTCGCGCTCGAGCGCCACTGAGCGGTAACGAAGATGCGGCACGAAACGGTCGGCGCGCACCTCGTCACGTCGGTCGGGCGCGGGCGCCCGGAGGAGACGGCTGCAGAGCTCGTGCGGCGGCTCGCCCTGGACAAGCCGGCGAGCCTCGATCTGGTGTGCGTCACCGACGACGCCGGACGGCTCCTCGGGGCGTTTCCCGGAAGACGCGCGCTCACGCTGGAGGGCGGCGTCACGCTGCGCGAGGCCATGGATACGCGCTTTCCGCGCATCGGCGCCGACGACGACCAGGAGGCCGCGGCCTCGCTCGCGCTCCATCACGGCGTCGATGCGCTGCCGGTGGTGGACCGCGCGGGCGTGCTGCTGGGCGTGATGCCGACGCAGGCGCTCATGCAGGTGCTGCGCCGCGAGCACGTCGAGGACCTGCACCGGCTGGCGGGCATCCGGCGCGAGACGGCGAAGGCGCGCCACGCGATCGAGGACCCGCCGCTGCGCCGTGCCCGCCACCGGCTGCCCTGGCTCATCGCCGGCCTCGCGGGCGGCGGGCTCGCCACCGCGGCGATGGCGGGATTCGAGGCGACGATCGAGCGCATGGTCGCGGTCGCGTTTTTCGTGCCGGCGCTGGTCTACCTCGCCGACGCGATCGGCACCCAGAGTGAGGCGATCGCCGTGCGCGGACTGTCGCTGACGCGGTCCGGCATTCGCCACCTGCTCGCGGGGGAGCTGCGCACCGGCATGCTGATCGGCGTCGCCCTGGCCGTGATCGCCTTCCCGCCCGTCGTGCTGGTGTTCGGCGACGCGCGGCTGGCGGCGGCCGTTTCGACCTCGATCTTCATCGCCGGCAGCGTCGCCGCCGCGATCGGGATCGGCTTGCCGTGGCTGCTCGCGCGCCGCGGGCTCGACCCGGCGTACGGCAGCGGCCCGGTGGCGACGGTCATTCAGGATATTCTCACCATCCTGGTCTACTTCGCCGTGCTGCACGCATTCGGCATCTAGAGAGGCGAAGCATGGAAATCTACGGCTTGGACGCGTTCTCGCCCAAGGAGATCGCCGGCCGCGTCAACGAGTTCTGCGTCGTCAAGGCGCGGCTGCCGCTCCTCACGATGTGGATGCTCGGGATGCTGGCCGGCGCCTTTATCGGCCTGGGCTCGATCTTCTACACGCTGGTGGTGAGCGACGCCTCGCTCGGCTTCGCCGCGGCCCGCGTGACAGGGGGCGTGGTGTTCTCGCTGGGGCTCATGCTCGTGGTGGTGGCGGGCGCGGAGCTCTTCACGGGCAATAACCTGCTCGCGATGGGCTGGGCCGACGGGTGCGTGAGCCTGCGCGAGGTGCTGCGCAACTGGGGCGTGGTATGCGCCGCCAATTTCGTCGGCGCGGCGGGTCTGGCGCTGATCGTCTACCTCTCGGGCCACTGGGAAATGAACGGAGGCGCGGTGGGCGCAACCTACCTGAAGATCGCCGCGGCCAAGGCCGCGCTTCCGGCGTGGCGCGCGTTCTTCCTCGGCGTGCTGTGCAATATCCTGGTGTGCATGGCGTTGTGGATGGCGCTTGCCGGCCGCAGCGTCGTGGACAAGTTCGTCGCCATGGTGTTACCGATCTCGGCCTTCGTCGCCGCCGGCTTCGAGCACTCGATCGCCAACATGTACTTCTTCCAGGTGGCGCTGCTGCTGAAGTGGCACGGACTCGCGCTGCCGCCCGGCGGCGACGCCATCACGCTCGCCGGCATGCTCGGCAATCTCGGCCCCGTGATCGCCGGCAACATCGTCGGCGGCAGTGTCCTCGTGGCGCTGGTCTATTGGGTGATCTACCTCCGCGGCCAGCCGCCGCGCGCGAGGCCGGACTGATCTTTCCATGGACCCGCAGGATGCGCCGATCAGGGGCCGCGACGGATCCGCTTCGACGCCGCCGGGACTGAGCGCCGCAGATGCGGCGCGGCGGCTCGGCGCCGAGGGGAGAAACGTGCTCCCGGGCGGCGGCCGGCGCAGCGCGGCCGTGATCTCGCTCGAGGTCGTGCGCGAGCCGATGTTCCTGCTGCTCGTCGCGGGTGCCCTGATCTATCTCCTGTTGGGCGACACGCGGGAGGCCGCGGTCCTGGCGGTTTCGATCGTGGTAGTCATCACGATCACGGTCACGCAGGAGCGCAAGTCCGAACGCGCGCTCGAAGCGCTTCGCGATCTTTCCAGCCCGCGCGCGTTGGTGGTCCGCGACGGCGTGCCCGTGCGCATCGCCGGCGCCGAGGTCGTGCGCGGGGACCTGATGATCCTCGCGGAGGGCGACCGCGTGCCGGCGGACGCCCGGCTCGCGCAAGCGAACGAGCTGATGATCGACGAGTCGCTGCTGACCGGGGAGTCGCTGCCGGTGGAGAAGCAGGCCGGGATGCCGGTCTTCTCGGGCACGCTGGTGGTGAAAGGGCAGGGGCGGGCGGAGGTGACGGCGACGGGCGCGCACACCGAGTTCGGCCGCATCGGCGCCTCGCTCGCCACGCTCGAGACCGAGAAGACGCGGCTGCAGCGCGACTCCGCGCGCATCGTGAAGGCGGTCGCCGCGGTGGCAATGGCGTCATGCGTGCTGCTGGCGCTGTTCTACGGTGTGGCGCGCGGCGACTGGATCGGGGGCATCCTGGCCGGCATCACGCTCGCCATGGCCGCCCTGCCGGAGGAGATTCCCGTCGTGCTTACCGTCTTTCTCGCGCTCGGCGCCTGGCGCATCGCGCGCCACGGCGTGCTCACGCGCCGCATGCCCGCGATCGAGACGCTCGGCTCGGCCACGGTGCTGTGCGTGGACAAGACCGGAACGCTCACCGAGAACCGCATGGCCGTGGTGGAGACCATCGCGCCGGGCGGGGACATCGCGCGCGCGCTCCGGGCCGCGGCGCTTGCCTGCGAGGTCGAGGCCTTCGATCCCATGGAGCGCGCGATTCTTTCCGCCGCCGGCGCGGAGGCGCACGCCCAGCGCCGTTCCTGGACTCTGGAGCGCGACTACCCGATGACACCCGGGTTCCTCGCGGTTTGCCACGCCTGGCGCTCGCCGGCGGGCGAGCGCTGCGCCGCGATCAAGGGCGCGCCGGAGACGGTGCTCGCGCTGTGCGGGCTGGACGGCGCGGCGGTCGAGAGCGCCACGGCCGAGGTCGAGCGCGCAGCCGCGCGCGGGCTGCGGCTGCTCGCGGTCGCCGAAGCCCGGTGGGATCACGCGCAGTGGCCCGCGGATCCGCACGAGTTCCCATTCGCATGGCTTGGATTCGTCGCGCTCGCCGATCCCCTGCGCGCCGGCGTGCCGGAGGCGATCGCGCTCGCCCGGGGCGCCGGCGTGCGCGTCGTCATGATCACCGGCGACTATCCCGGCACGGCGCTCGCCATCGCGCGCCAGGCGGGCATCGCGGAGGAAGGCGGCGTCATCACCGGCGGGGAAATCGCCGCGATGGACGCGGCCGCGCTCACGGAGACGGTGCGGCGGGTCAACGTCTTCGCGCGCATCCGCCCCGAGCAGAAACTGCAGCTCATCACCGCCTACAAGGCGCGCGGGGAGATAGTGGCGATGACCGGAGACGGCGTGAACGACGCCCCGGCCCTGAAGGCCGCGCACATCGGCGTCGCGATGGGCCGCCGCGGCACCGACGTCGCGCGCGAGGCCTCCGCGCTCGTCCTGCTCGAGGACGATTTCAACTCGATCGTGCACACGGTGCGGCGCGGCCGGATCATCTACGAGAACATCCGCAACGCGATGCGCTACATCGTCGCGGTACACGTGCCGACGGTCGGCATGGCGCTCGCGCCGCTCGTGTTCGGTTGGCCGGTGTTCCTCTATCCGGTGCACATCGTGTTCCTCGAGTTCGTGATCGATCCCGCGTGCTCGATCGTGTTCGAAGCGGAGCAAAGCGACGAAGGGGTCATGCGGCGCCCGCCGCGCGACCCCGCCGAGCCGCTGTTCAGCCTGCAGATGCTGGGGGTGAGCATGGTCCTGGGCGTCTCGATGCTGGCGACCGTGTTGCTCGCATACGGCTGGGCTGCCGGAAGCGGGGCGCCGGAGGGCGAGGTGCGCTCGTTCGGCTTCGCCGCGATCGTCTTCGGCAATCTCGCCCTGATCCACGCCACGCGCTCGCGCGACCGCCTCATTACCGGGACGCTGCGGCTACCGAATCCGGCGCTGTGGTGGATAACAGGGGGTGCCCTGGCCGCGCTCGCGGCATCGATCTACGTGCCGCCGGTCGCCGAGATCTTCCGCTTCGCGCCGCTGCCGGGCGACCGGCTGGCGATTGCCGCGCTCACCGGAATCGCGGGCGTGGCGTGGTACGAGGCCTACAAGTTCCTGCGGCCCCGCGGCGCCAAGGAATAGTTAGCGCTTCGAATCGAGCACGGCCTTCAGGCCGGGGACGTCGAGCATGCGCACGTCCTTCTGCCGCACCAGGAGCAGGCCCCGCTCCTGGAAGCGGGAGAACGCCCGGCTCACCGTTTCCAGCTTGAGCCCGAGGTAGCTGCCGATCTCCTGGCGTGTCATGCGCAGGCGAAACTCATTGGGCGAGTAGCCGCGCGCGGCGAAACGCTGGGAGAGGTTGAGCAGGAACGCCGCCAGGCGCTCCTCCGCGCTCATGCTGCCCAGCAGCAGCATCACGCCGTGATCGCGCACGATCTCCCGGCTCATGATGCGGTGCAATTGATGCTGCAGGGAAGGCAGCTCGCGGGAGAGCTGCTCGAGGCTCGCGAATGGGATTTCGCAGACTTCCGTGTCTTCCAGGGCGACCGTGTCGCAGGTGTGGCTCCCGCCGCCGATCGCATCGAGCCCCAGGACGTCCCCTGCCATGTGGAATCCCGCTACCTGCTCGCGGCCGTCGTCGTGCAGCACGCAGCTCTTCATGAAGCCGGAGCGGATGGCGAAGAGCGTAGCGAGCGGCTCCCCGGCGCGGTAGAGGCCCGCGCCGCGCCGAAGCCTGTGCCGGTGGGTGACAAGCCGGTCCATCCGCTCCATCTCGCCGGTATCAAGGCCGGCCGGCAGGCACAGCTCGCGCAGGCTGCAGGACGAGCAGGCAACGCGCAATTTGTTGACGTCGATCAAACGTGGTGCGCGCCCGCTTCCCATGTGCCGCAGTATGGTGCGGCGTCCGCCATCGGCCTTGATCTACATCAAAACCACACCGGAGGGTGGTGCAATACTCGACCGTATTCCGAAAACCGCGCCGCGCGGGAGGTCCTGCCCGTCCATGAGCTCTCCAACGATTGCCTTCGACAGCGCACTCGTGCGCCGCTTCGACCGCAGCGGCCCGCGCTACACCTCGTATCCGACCGCCGACCGCTTCGTCGAGGCATTCGGGCCGGAGCAATACCGCGGCTGGGCCGAACGGCGCAACATCGGGGCCATCGAGCGGCCGCTCGCGCTCTACCTGCATCTGCCGTTCTGCCGCGATATCTGCTACTACTGCGCGTGTAACAAGTTCGTGACGCGCGACACGGGGAAGACGGCGCGCTACCTCGAGTACCTGGGCCGGGAGATCGATCTCCAGGCCGCGCTGTTCCAGGACGACCTGCGCGTCACGCAGATGCACTGGGGCGGCGGGACGCCGACTTATTACGATACCGCGACGCTGCGCGCGCTGTTCGAGCGCATCGCCGGGCGCTTCCAGCTCGCGGCGGGCGGCGATTATTCGATCGAGGTGGACCCGCGCACGGTGGATGCGCCGGCGGTCCACGCGCTGCGCGAGATGGGCTTCAATCGCGTCAGCTTCGGAGTGCAGGACTTCGAGCCGTCGGTCCAGGTGGCGGTGCACCGGCTGCAAAGCGCCGAGCGCACGCTGGAGGTGATCGAGGCGGCGCGCCACGCCGGGTTTGCGTCGATCAACATCGATCTCATCTACGGGCTGCCGAAGCAGACCTTGATGACCTTCAACGCGACGCTGGCGCGGGTGCTCGGCGCCCGGCCCCATCGCGTCGCGCTCTACAATTACGCGCACCTGCCGCAGCGCTTCAAGTCGCAGCGGCGCATCTACGACGGGGATCTGCCGTCTCCGGAAACGAAGCTGAAGCTGCTCGGGCTCGCGATGAAGCAGCTGACCACGGCGGGCTACGCGTACATCGGAATGGATCACTTCGCGCTGCCGGAGGATGCGCTCGCGGTGGCGCAGCGCCAGGGACGGCTCCGGCGCGACTTTCAGGGCTACTCGGCGGGCGGCGAAGCCGACCTCGTGGGCCTCGGCGTATCCGCGATCGGGTCCGTCGGCCCCACCTACAGCCAGAACCACCGCACGCTGCCCGGTTACTATGAATGCATGGATCGCGGGCAGCTGCCGGTCATGCGCGGCATCGAGCTCTCGGCGGACGATCTCGTGCGCCGGCACGTCATCCAGGCGCTGATGTGCCACTTCGCCGTGTCGAAGGAATCGGTCGGAATCGCCTACCTGATCGATTTCGACCGCACCTTCGCGGCCGAGCTGGAGGACCTGCGCGAGTTCGAAGCGCTGGCGCTCGTCACGAACGAGGACGGCTGGCTCACGGTCACCCCGCGGGGCCGCTTCGTGATTCGCAACATCGGCATGGTGTTCGACCGCTACCTGCGGCGCGATCTCGAGGTGCGGCGCTACTCCCGCGTCATCTAATTAGTTTTCCCTTCTGCCGGAAGGAGAGCCGTAATCCTTCCCTCTCCGACGGACACTTCCACCGCGCGGAGCGTGTTCAGGATTGTGGCGGCCTGAATGGCGCCGTGCTCTGTGAACGCATACGGCAGCTTCCGGCGTCCGCCCCATCTTGATGTCGCAAATTGGGGATGGGTCAAGTTTTTCTGTTGAGCGTATGTCCGTTACAAGTCACTCTCGGGCGCAGGCGAATGAGGGCTGTCGCCCAGAGCAACACGGAGGCTGGGTTCGATCCGGCGCGGCTGCTGCGAAATAGCTCGCGCAGA
>DASWIC010000202.1:0-4078 GCA_036397875.1 Burkholderiales bacterium | reverse complement strand
GAAGACCTTGGCCTTTTCGCCGGTGTAACCGAGAAGCTGCCCGGCGACGATGAGGTGCCCGGTGCTGGAGACCGGGAGAAATTCGGTGAGACCTTCGACGACGCCCAGGATGACGGCTTTGAGATAGAGCGCGAGATCCATTAAGAGCCTAAGAAAAATGGGGTCAGAGTCGATTTTCCGCGGCAGGCCTTGGAAACGGGGTCGGAAAATCGACTCTGACCCCATTTTTCCTCGGAATCACTCGTAGCGGAGCGCCTCGATCGGCAGCAGGCGCGAAGCCTTGCGCGCCGGATAGAAACCGAAGAACACGCCGACCGCCGCGGCAAAGCCCGCAGCAAGCAAGATCGCCTGCGCATTCAACTCGGTCCGCCACTCGGCGAGGTGTCCGATCGCGTACGAGCCGCCGACCCCGAGCATGATGCCGAGCAGCCCGCCGATCAGCGCGAGCGTGACCGCCTCCACCAGGAATTGCGTCAGGATGTCGCGGCCGCGCGCGCCGACCGCCATCCGCAGCCCGATCTCCCGCGTGCGCTCCGTGACCGAGACCAGCATGATGTTCATGATCCCGATGCCGCCCACGAGCAGCGACACGGACGCGATCGCCGCGAGCAGGAGCGCCATGATGCGGCTCGACTCCTCGCGCGCCTGGAGCACTTCCGACAGATTGCGCAGCATGAAGTCGTCGTCCGCCTCCGGCTGCAGGCGGTGACGCTGGCGCAGCAGGCTCCGGACCTCTCCGATCACCTCGGACATGTCCTCGCCGTCGCGCACCTTGATGGAAACCGAGCCGACCGTGCGTTGCCGGGCGGTGCCCCCGCCGAGGACGCGGTTGCGGGCGGTAGAGATCGGCATGAGGATGACGTCATCCTGGTCCTGTCCGATGAGATTCTGTCCCTTGCGCTCGAGCGTGCCGATGACGGTGAACGGCACCTTGCGGATGCGGATCACCTGGCCGACCGGGTCGAGGTCGCCGAAGAGGCTGCGCGCGACCGTCTCGCCGAGCAGCGCGACCTTGCCCGACCCGGAGAGATCGGCGGCGTCGAAAATCTTGCCGGTGGCGAGCACCCAGTTCCGCGCCTCGAAATACTCCGGTGTCACTCCGTAGAACACCGTGGACCAGTTGCTGTTGCCCGCCACCACCTGCCCGGTGCCCCGCAGCGTGGGGGCGGCGGCCTGGACTCCCCTCACCTCGCGCTGGATTGCATAGGCGTCATCCTCCGTGAGGGTGGAGCGCGAGCCCGCGCCCATGCGCACGCCTCCGCTCGTCACCGAGCCCGGGAACAGGATGACGAGATTGGTGCCGAGCCCCCGGATCTGGTCCTCGACGCGCGCCTGCGCGCCGGCACCCACTGCGATCATCGTGATCACCGCGGCCACCCCGATGATGATCCCGAGCATGGTCAGCGTGCTGCGCAGCTTGTTGACGCGCAGCGCCCGCAGCGCGATGCGGATGCTGGAGAAAAGCGTCATGCCGCCGCCTCTGACACGTATCCGCAGTTCATGGAAAATCGCGTCGGCGGCCCAGCGTCCTTCGCGGGTCGCATCCCCATAAATGGGGCGCGTCGAGGGGCGGAAGAGGGACCTTCTGGGATCTGACCCCCGGCGGCGCGCATGGATCGGCGGGGCGACGCGCCCATGATCGGCTCCACGGTCGCATCCCCGTAAACGGGGCCCCTGCTCCGCGATCCGCCGATCCCTGCTCCGCCGCTCATGCCGCTACCTTATCGAATTCCTGCAGCATCTGCCGCGCGTCGGCGGGCTGTGCGACCCGCAGGTCGTCGAGCAAGTGGCCGTCGCGGAAGTGGATGATGCGCGAGGCGAACGCGGCGATGTCGCGCTCGTGCGTGACGAGCACCACCGTCATTCCTTCCCGGTTGAGCTGCTGCAGCGCGCCCATCAGCTCGAAGCTCGTGTGCGTGTCGAGCGCGCCGGTGGGCTCGTCGGCGAGAATCAGCATGGGATCATTGACCAGCGCGCGCGCGATCGCGACGCGCTGCTGCTGGCCGCCGGAGAGCTGCTGGGGATGGTGGCCAGCGCGATCGGCGAGGCCCAACTGGGCAAGGCGCGCCAGAGCGCGCTGCCTGCGCTCCTGCTTCGGGCAGTGGCTGTAGAGGAGAGGCAGCTCGACGTTCTCGAGCGCCGTAGTGCGCGGCAGCAGGTTGAAGTTCTGGAACACGAAGCCGATGGCGCGGTTGCGAATCGCCGCCAGCGCGTCGCCCGCCAGGCCGGACAGGCGCTCGCCGGCGAGGAAATACTCCCCGCTCGTCGGCGAGTCGAGGCAGCCGAGCAGATTCATGAAGGTGGACTTCCCGGAGCCGGAAGGCCCCATCACGGCGACGAACTCCCCCGCCTGGATCTCGAGCGATACCCCGCGCAGCGCCTGCACGGTGTGGCTCTCCATTCGGTACTCCTTGGTGATGTCCCGCGTGACGATGAGCGGCTGATTCATGTCTAGAATCCGAAGCGCGGGCCGCCCTTGGGCTGGGCGCGCGCCATCTTGTCGGTCGAGGTTCCGACGATGACCTGGCTCCCGTCCTGCAGGGCGCCGCCGAGCACCTCGGTGTAGGCGCCATCGCTCAACCCGAGCCGCAGGTCGACGCTCCTCGGCTTGCCGGTATCGTCGATGACCCATGCGCGGCCGGCCGCCGCTGCGCGCCCCCCGCCGGAGCGGCTCTGCCCCATTTCCTCGAAGCGCTTGCGCTTCTGGGGAGCCTCTTCCCCGGGCGCCTTTGCGCCGGTAGTCCCGCCCGCGCCGCCCGGCGCCCGCGCCTCCGCCGCACTCGCGAGCCGGAAACGCAGCGCAGCGTTCGGCACCTTGAGCGCGTTCTCGCGCGTGTCCACGACGATGCGCACGTTGGCGGTCATCCCCGGAAAGAGCTCCAGGTTGGGGTTGGAAGTGGCGATAACAGCGGTGTAAGTGACGACGTTTTGCACCACCAGCGCAGCCTTGCGCACCTGTCCCACCGCGCCCCGGAACGTCCTTCCGGGAAAAGAGTCCACGGTGAACGTCGCCGGCTGCCCCTCGCGGACGCGCCCTACCTCCGCCTCATCGACCGAGACGTCGACCTGCATGCGGCGCAGATCCTGCGCGATCACGAACAACTCCGGCGCCTGCAGGCTCGCCGCCACGGTCTGTCCGGGCTCCACCGACTTCTTGACGACGGTGCCGTCCACCGGCGCGCGGATGGTGGTGCGGTCGAGGTCCACTCTTGCCTGCGCGAGCTGCGATTCGCGCTGCTTCACCAGCGCCTCGGCGTTGCGCACCTGGGACTCGCCCACCGCGCGCTGCGCCCGCGCGGTGTTCACCAGCTCCTGCGCCGCGCGGAAGGCGAATTCCGCCTTGTCGAGCGCCGCCGCCGACACGAAATTCTTCTCGTGGAGCGCCTTGTTGCGCTGGAATTCGCGCTCGGCATCGGCCAGGTTGACCTGCGCGCGCGAGACTTCGGCTTGCAAGGCCGCGACGTTGGCGCGCTGGGTCATCACGGTGGCTCGCGCCGCCTCCAGGTCCGCCATGGCCTGGTTTACCCGCAGCGCGAACGATTCGGAATCGATGCGGGCGATGACCTGGCCCTTTTTGACCTCCGAATTGAAATCGACGGTGATCTCCTTGATCTGGCCGGAGACCTGGGAACCGACCTGGACCGAGGTCACCGGGTTCAGCGTGCCGGTGGCGGAGACGGCGGCGGTGATGGCGCCGCGCTCGACCTTGCCGAAGCGGTAGCCGGGGGCGGCGTTGCGTGCGCCCCACCAGCCATAGGCCGCCGCGGCCGCCGTCAATACCACGGCCACGACCGTCATGCCGATGAGTCTTTTTCGCGACATCTCCATGGTTTGGCAAGCAGAACGCTTACTGCCTACTGTTCAGTGACTTAGAGGGAGAATTGTAGCCGAGGTGCCCGGGTGCGCCCACGAAAGCGGGCCCGGGAATGTAACAAAAGGTTTCCCTGCAGGCGGCTGCGCGCCGGGAGAGCCGCCGCCCGGGAGCCGTCCGGCCGGTCTAGGCCCGCCGGTAGATTTCCGCGCCGCTCTCGACGAATTCCTTCGCCTTGTCGCGCAGGCCCTGTTCGAGCGCCTCGGC
>DASWIC010000201.1:0-4828 GCA_036397875.1 Burkholderiales bacterium | reverse complement strand
ACGCTGTCGCTGTCATTCAACAACGACGGGCCGCTCGGCTCGTTCTTCCGCTACATCTGCGACAACGGTACCTACAAGGCGTTTTACGACGACTTGAGCGACGGCAAGGACGTGAAGATCGACGTCTCGAAGGTGGACGTGTCGATGGACGGCATCGAGCTGGAGGATCGCGAGTTCATCGCCGCGATCCAGGAGAAGCGAGAGCCGAACGGCAGCCTTGCACAGGTGCTGCCGTGCATGCGCGTGCTCGGCAAGCTGGAAAAAATCATCGACCCGGATCGCAAGGCTCACGCCTGAAGTGCGGTCTCCTTTTCTTCTTCTCGCGCTGTTCGCCAGCTCGCTGACCGCCGCGACTGCGCAAGGACCGGGTTCACCCGGTCATCCCTGGTGGTGGGACGAAGCCTTCTGGCAGGAGGGACGGATTACGGCCCCCAGCAACCATCCGGTCGAGACCCGCTGGATCAATTACCAGAGCGGCAAGACCGAGATCCCGGCGCTGGTTGCGCGCCCCAAAGACGGCAGGAGATATCCGGGGGTCTTGTACATGCACGGGCGGCGCGGGCTCGACGATCTCATCCAGCTGCAGGTAAAGCGACTGGCGGCGCGCGGTTTCGTGGTGCTGGCGCCGGATGTCTACCAGGCGCATTTCATCGCGCCCATGCCGATCGAGCACGATTACCGGCTGGAAGAGGACGCCAACCGCGGCATCGACGCGCTGCTCAGGCTCCCGGATCTCGCGAGCCGCCGGATCTGCCTCGCCTCACACACCCGCGGCGGCTACTTTACGCTCAAGATGGCGGTAACGCTCAAACGCCAGGAAAAGGAAGTCGCCTGCTACGTCTCCTGGTATCCGCACTGGCAGGATCCGAACGCGCCGGAGCCGCTGCAGGTCTACAGCTACGCAAAGGAAGCCAACGAGCTGAAGATCCCCACCCTCGTGTTCGTCGGCGAGCAGGAGCAGTACCAGCGGCGGCGCGTCATCGAGGAAGCGGTAAAGAACATGGAGCGGATCGGCCGGCCGGTTCGCCTCGTGCTATATCCGGGCGTCGGGCGCGGTTTCGATTTCCGCCCGGCGGACGTGCGCACCCTTGCCGACGATCTCGCGTCCAAGGACTCACTGACACGCGCCGCAGAGTTTATCCGCCAGCATCTGCGGAAATAACCAGCCGCTCCCCCCGGAAATCAGCCCTCGGCGTCGTAGCCCGGCAGCACGCGCGCATCCACCACGCACACGCCGCCCTTCTGCACCGTCTCGATACCCTTGTTGATCGCCGGCTGGAGGTCGCCCGGCTTCGTGACCGGACCGATGCCGACGGCGCCCATCGATTTCCCCATGGCGGCGAGATCGATATCCGGATCGCCGATGCGCATGCCGATCCAGCGGTTCTCGACCGGCCGGCTGCGCTCCTTGGCGACGCGCTCCTGGTGCAGCTCGTCGTTGAAGAACGAGCGGTTGTTGCAGACCACGAACAGGCAGGGAATCTGGTAATGCGCTGCGGTCCACACCGCGGTGTTGGCCATGAGGAAGTCGCCGTCGCCGAGCACGCCGATCGGCAGCCGCCCGCTGCCCTTCAACCCCAGCGCGGCGCCCACCACGATGCCGGGCCCCGAGCCCACGCCGGCGCCGCCTTCGGCACCCAGGTAATCGAGCGGATGGCGGAACGTGCTGTTGGCGCCGCTCCAACCGATCGGCAGGTGGGTGTAGCAGACGTCGATCCCGCGCGTCGCCTTGTTGAGCGCGTCCGCGACGCCGGTCATCGAGACCGTGTCGGCCGGCGCCGCCGGCTTCTTGTGCGCGCCCGCGGCGGGCACGCTTGCCGTGCGCGCCTTCGCCGCTTCCAGCAGCATCGGCACCGCGGCTTCTGGCTCGCACATCAGGTAGACATCGATCGGCGGCAGTCCCTGGTAGTCCATGCTCCAGCCGCGGTGGCTGTGCTGGTCGCACGAGACCTGGATGATTTTCGCCGTGACCGGGCGGGCGCCGTAGGCGCTCTTGAGCAATCCGGCGAGGTCGAGCCAATCGAGCGAAAGAATGACATCGGACTCGGCGACCATCTTCAGCGTGTCGGGGCCGAAGCGGTTGGCGGGCGGCGCGGCGTGCAGACGGTGGTCGGTGGGAAATGCCGCGGCAACCTTCAGGTTCTGGAGCACGCGCAGGTTGAGCTTTTCGGCGAGCGCCACGCGCAGCTTCCAGGCATCGAGGTCGCGCGAGCAGCGGCCCGCGAGCAGCAGCGGGTTCTTCGCTTCCGACAGCAGCTTCGCGGCCGCCGCGATCTGCTCGGGCGCCGGCCGCACCATCGCGGGCGCGGCATAGCGCTTCACATCGGGGAGGCTCGGCATCGCGCCGATCTTGCCCATCTGCAGGGAAATATCGAGATTGATGTATACCGGGCCGCGCGGCGCGGTCTGCGCGATCTGCGCGCCGCGCAGCATCGCTTCCATCGCCGCTTCCACGGAGCCGGGCTGGTTGTCCCACTTGGTGTAGTCGCGGATCAGCGCGCCCTGGTCGGACGCGGTATGGACCCAGTCGATCCAGGGGCGGCGCCTCGCAGCGTCCCACGGTCCGGTCGCGCCGAGGATCAGCACCGGCGCGCGGTCGCACCAGGCGTCGAAGATCGACATCGTGGCGTGCATCAGGCCGACATTGGAGTGCAGCGCCGCCGCCATCATGCGGTCCGTGGCCTTGGCGTAGCCGTGGGCGATGGTGACCGCGTTCTCGTCGTGGATCGAGAGCAGCATCTGCGGCGTGCGGTTGCCGAGGTAATTGACGAGGCTGTCGTGGAGTCCCCGGTAGCTCGCGCCCGGATTGAGTGAGATGTACGGGAGATCGAGCTCGTGCAGGATCGCGGCGAACGCATCGCTGCCCCAGCATTCCGCGCTCTCGCGCGAGCGCACCGGCGCGTCGTGGAGGATGGCACTGGAGAGATTTTCCTTGACGTTCATCGCTGCTCCTGATGGCAATGGGGGAAAGAAGCGGATGCTATGATAACCACCCCCTCCCTGCAAGAGAGCGGGAATCCCGTCACCCGTATCTCGTCATTGGTTGAAGATGAAGCGCGCGGTTCTCTGCTGCTTCGCGATCGCGCTTGCGCTGTCAATCGCGCCAGTGCGGCCGGGCATCGCGGCGGACGGCGCCATCGCGCAAGCCGCGATTGCGTCGGCGCATCCGCTTGCCACCGCGGCCGGGCACGAGATTCTCGGTCGTGGCGGCAATGCGTTCGACGCGGCGGTGGCCGTCGCGGCGGTGCTGGCGGTAGTGGAGCCGTACGCCTCGGGACTCGGCGGCGGCGGCTTGTGGCTGCTCCACCGCGCGGGCGACGGCCGGGAGGTGATGGTCGACGCGCGCGAGACCGCGCCGGCCGGCGCCAAGCCGGAACTGTATGTCGATCGCTCCGGCAAGCCGATTCGCGGCGCCACGAGGCGCGGCGGCACAGCGGCGGCCATTCCGGGCGCGCCGGCGGCGCTTGTCCACGTGGCCGAACATTACGGGGCGCTTGCGCTTGCCGAGTCGCTCGCGCCGGCGATCCGCCACGCCCGCAACGGATTTCCCGTGGGCGAGCGTTACGCGCGGCTTGCCCGCCGGCGCGAGCGTCTGTTGCAGGATTATGCGGAGGCATCGCGCATTTTTCTCGACGGCGGCCGCGCGCCGCGGGCGGGCTGGCTGCTGCGCCAGGGTGACCTGGCCGCGACGCTGTTGCACCTGGCCCGGGACGGAATAGAGGGATTCTACGGAGGACCTGTCGCGCGCGCGCTCGTTGAATCGGCGAACCGGGCGGGCGGCGTCTGGCAGCTTCGCGATCTCGCTGGCTATCGCGTCGTCGAGCGCGCGCCGCTGCGCTTCACCTATCGCGGCGCATCCATTACGACAGCGACACTACCTTCCGCCGGGGGCATTGCGCTGGCGCAGTGTGTGCAGATGCTCGAGCGTTTCGAAATGATCGACGCGCGCACGCCGCGCGGCGCGCATCTGGTGATCGAAGCGCTGCGGCGCGCGTTTCGCGATCGCGCGGCAACCCTCGGCGACGCGGACTTCGTCGCGGTGCCGCTGGATCGGCTCACAAGCCGCGCGTACGCCGGAGAGCGGTCTGCCACCATCGACCCGGACGCCGCAACGCGCAGCGAGGCGCCGGAGCGCGAGCCGGGCGCTGCGGAAAGCGCAAATACCACGCACCTCTCGGTGGTGGACGCCGCGGGCAACCGCGTCGCGGCAACGCTGACCATTAATCTGGCCTTCGGCTCCGGCGTCGTCGCACGCGGGACCGGCGTGCTGCTCAACAACGAGATGGACGACTTCACGGTGCGGGACGATGTGCCAAACGCGTTCCGGCTGCGCGGCGGGCGGGCCAATGCCATCGCGCCCGGCAAGCGGCCGCTCTCGAGCATGACGCCGACCTTCGTCGAGGACGCGAAAGGCGTTCTCGTCCTCGGCACGCCGGGGGGCTCGCGCATCGTGAGCCAGCTCCTGCTTGCGGTGCTCGACTACGTCCGTGCGCCGGCGGTCGATCTCGCGGCGATCGTGGGCGCGCCGCGCTATCACCACCAGTGGTGGCCGGACGAGGTGGAAGTGGAGCCGGAGGCGTTTCCCGCGGAGTGGCGTGCGGCGCTCGAAGCCAAAGGTCACCGGCTCGAGCCCGCCCGGCGCGAGTGGGGCAACCTGCAGGCCGTTTTCCGGTCGAAGCGGACCGGGGCGGCGCAAGCGGCGAGCGATCCACGTGGCGGCGATTAGTTCTCATCCGGTATCATTAGCGCCGGATGAAAACAACCTTCCTGGATTTCGAGCAGCCGATCGCCGAGCTCGAGGCGAAGATCGAGGAGCTGCGCTTCGTGC
>DASWIC010000200.1:0-4819 GCA_036397875.1 Burkholderiales bacterium | reverse complement strand
CGGCGCACCACGCACGCCATCGCCGTCCCGAACGCCCCTCCCCCGATCACTCCGATTCGCGCCACGCCTGTTATTCCTCCGCCCAGCTCTTCGAGCGCTCCACGGCTCGCCACCATTTTCCCATCAACTCCTGCGCCCGCGCGCGCTCCATCCGCGGCTCGAAGCGGCGCTCCGCCTGCCACTGCGCGGCGAGTTCCTCCGGGCTTTTCCAATAGCCCACCGCCAGGCCCGCAAGGTAAGCCGCGCCCAGTGCGGTCGTCTCCGTGACGCGGGGCCGCACCACGGATACGCCGAGAAGATCCGCCTGGAACTGCATCAGCGTGTCGTTGCGGGCCGCGCCGCCGTCTACCCGCAGTTCCTTCAGGCCGATGCCGGTGTCGCTCTGCATCGCGGCCAGCACGTCGGCGGTCTGGTAGGCGATCGCCTCGAGGGCGGCGCGCGCGATATGGCCGGCGGAAGTGCCGCGCGTCAGCCCGACGATTGCCCCGCGGGCGTACGCATCCCAGTGCGGGCTGCCGAGGCCGGCGAACGCGGGCACGAAATAGACGCCGCCGTTGTCGGGCACGCTCATGGCCAGCGCCTCGACATCCCCGGAATCCCGGATGATGCCGAGCCCATCGCGCAGCCACTGCACCACGGCGCCAGCGACGAAGACGCTGCCCTCGAGCGCGTACTCGCGCGCAGCGCCGGTCGCGCATGCCGCTGCCGTCAGCAGCTTGTTGCGCGAGCGCGCGGGCGTCGTGCCCGTGTGCATCAGCATGAAGCAGCCCGTGCCGTAGGTATTCTTGGTCATGCCTGGCGCGACGCAGCGCTGCCCGAACAGGGCCGCCTGCTGGTCGCCTGCAATTCCCGCGATGGGTGTGCGCGCGGCGAGCGCGTCCCCCGCCGTCGTGGCCGCAACGCCGCTCGACGGGCGCACCTCCGGAAGCACGGCGTGGGGAACCCGGAGGATCTCGAGCAGCTCCTCGTCCCACGACCCGGCGTGGATGTCGTAGAGCAAAGTGCGCGAAGCGTTCGTCACGTCGGTCACATGCGCCGCGCCGCCCGACAGCTTCCAGACGAGCCAGCTGTCCACGGTGCCAAACGCGAGCCGGCCGCCCTCGGCGGCGGCACGCGCGCCCGGCACGTTGTCGAGAATCCACGCCAGCTTGGTGCCGGAAAAATAGGGGTCCAGAACGAGCCCGGTCTTTGCGGTCACGCGGGGCTCGAGGCCGCGCGCCTTCAGCGCATCGCATGCTGCCGCCGTGCGGCGGTCCTGCCAGACGATGGCGTTGCACACGGGCCGGCCGCTGGCCCGTTCCCATACCACCGTGGTCTCACGCTGGTTGGTGATCCCGATCGCCGCCACGTCGCGGGCCTGGACGCCGGCGCGCGCCAGAGCCTCGAGCGCGACCGTGACCTGCGATACCCAGATCTCCTCGGGATCGTGCTCCACCCAGCCGGGCCGGGGAAATACCTGGGCGAACTCCTTCTGCGCGAGCGCCCGTATGGCCCCCGACGCGTCGAATACGATGGCACGAGAGCTGGTGGTGCCCTGGTCGAGGGCGAGTATGACGCTCATTCGATCCGACTTCCCGCCCCTATTGTGTCAAAGTTCCCTAACCGCAGCCGCCACTTTATTGTGTCCCGCATAATCGCTAGAATGAGCCACGCGCTCCTGTTCCCGTTGCGTCGGGATCCCGGGACGCATCAGGGAGTGGAGTGAATGCTTTTTTACGCTTTTTACGTCATCGCCGTAATCATCCTGGTTCTGCACTTCACCGGCTGGCTCAAGCGCAACAATCTCGAGTGGCTGGTGCTGGTGCTGGCGGTGGCAACGTTTCCCGCCGTAATCTTTCTCTAGTCCAGTCCGCCGCCGCGCTTGGGGGCGCCTGATGGCCGCCGCTCCCGCCGGTGCGCGAGCAGCAGGAGACCCAGCGCCGCGACGCCGGCGACGACCATCAGCCAGAACGTCTCGCTGTAGGAGCCGACGATCCCGTGCGTCACTGCGAAGACGGGCGGGCCCAACATCACTCCGCCAAAGACGAAGAACGACATGCCGCCGGCGGCGAGGCTGATCATGCCCGGGGGGCTCAGCCGCGCGCACTCGGCGTGGACGATGCCGTTCCAGCCCACGCAGCTCGCGCCCAGCAGGAAGAAGAGCAGGTACACCCACGGCCGCGCCCAGCTCGCTTCGAGCAGGATCAGCGCGATCGAGCACACGATCATGAGCGCGCAGATGAGCGTGAGCACGGCCAGGCCGCTGCGCAGGCGGTCCGCCAGCCATCCCCAGGGAATCCGCGTGGTCGCGCCGCCGACCTGGGCCACGGACAGCATGATGCCGGCCTCCACCAGGCCGTAGCCCCCCTCGGCCACCAGGTAGATGACGGTGAAGCTCAACACGATGCGCTGGATGCTGGAGAAGAGCACCGCAACGAGCGCGACCCCGCGCAGCGCCTGCTGCCGCCACACCAGCGGCACGCCGCCGAAGGGCGCGCTCTTCAGGCTGCCGGCGGGCCTGCGATCGCTGTCCCAGCCGGCGCGGGCGCGCTCCGCCAGGAGCAGTGTCGCCAAGCCCGCCGCGGCGATCATGGCGAGCGACCAGCGCCAGCCGGCCGTCACCGCGAGCACGGGCGCCGCCACCGCGACGATGACCCCGCCGAGCGGCACACCGGTCTGCTTGATCGAGAAGAACAGATTGCGGCGATCGGGCGACGTGTGCCGGGCAAGGAGGTAGGACGCCGCGGGACTGGCAAAGCCCATGCCGGTGCCGACGAACAACGAGCCCAGCGCGATGAACCCGACGTGGGGCAACGCGATGAGCGCGAGGCCGATCACGGTTGAGATCATGCTGATCTGGGTCGTGCGCCCGGCGCCCACGCGCAGAACGACGATTCCACCGTAGACGGAGGCCACCGCGGCCGCGCCGAAGGTGAGGCCGACGTGATAGCCGACGAGCACCGGGGCCACCCCCAGCGATTCGGCCACTTTGGGCGCGATGGTCGAGAGCACGATATTCGACATCGCGACCACCATCTGCGCGGCGGTCGTCACCAGCAGGACAAACCATGCCGGAGCGGGATGAGCGGCCATCAGGTATTTTGACATGTCACCTGCACGTTCATAGAATTTCAAAGAGCCCCTGCCCTGTTGCGTTGATGACCCATCCCCTGCCCGGCCGGCCCCTCGCCGAGATCCGCACCATGCCGCTCCTGTCGGATCGCGCCTACGAGCGCATCCGGCACGACATCATCAGCTGCGTGCTCGCGCCCGGAATGGAGATCTCCGAAACCCGGCTCTGCTCGCAATACCGGATCGGCAAGGCGCCCGTGAGAATGGCCTTGAACCGGCTGGCGCACGACGGGCTGGTGCGCGCCATTCCGCGCCGCGGCTACCGCGTGGCGCCGATCACCGTGAAGGACGTTCACGACGTGTTCGAGCTGCGCCTCATGCTCGAGCCCGCGGCCGCGCGCATGGCGGCCGGCAAGGTCGGCGCGCAGCGGATGCGCGCGCTGGACGAGGTCGCGCGCTCCAGCTACCAGCCCGGCGATCCCAGGAGCACCTCGCGTTTCCTCGAGGCCAGCAAGGCGTTCCAGGTGACGATCGCGCGCGCCACCGGCAACGCGCGGCTCGCCGAGGCGATCGAGCGGCTGCTCGACGACATGACGCGGCTCCTGCACCTGGGTCTCGGGCTGCGCGACCGCTCGCAGGAACTCTCGCGCGCGCACCGCGCCTTCGTCAAGGCCCTCGCCCGCGGCGACGGCGACGCGGCGGAGCGCATTTGCCGCGAGCAGATCGAGACGGCGCGCAACATGGTTTTATCCGCGATTCTGACTTCCGGCTCGGTGATGAACCTCGCCATTGAAGCGGAGGGTCCGTAAATCATGAAGGCCGTGATCCTGGAAAAGCATGGCGGGCTCGACGAGCTCAAGCTCGCGGCGAAGTTTCCCGACCCGAAGCTGGTGGAGGGGCACGTCGTGATCCGCGTGAAGGCGACCTCCTTCAACTACCACGACGTCTTCACCGTGCGCGGCATGCCCGGGATCAAGGTGCCCCTTCCCATGATCATCGGGCTCGACATGGCGGGCGAGATACTCGAGACCGCGCCCGGCATCAGCGACTGGAAGAAGGGCGACCGCGTGCTGGTCAATCCCCTCAACCGGCAGAAGGGGCTGATGGGCGAGATGATGCACGGAGGCCTCGCCGAGAAATGCCTGGTTGCCCAGCACCAGCTGATCCGCATGCCGGACGGCGTGAGCTTCGAGCAGGCCGCCGCGCTTCCGGTCGCCTACGGGACGGCGCACCGCATGCTGGTCACCCACGGAACGGTGAAGAGCGGCGACAAGGTGCTGGTGCTCGGCGCAAGCGGCGGCGTCGGCACCGGCTGCGTGCTGCTGGCGAAGATGCTTGGCGCGGAGGTGATCGCGTGCGCGTCCAGCGAGGACAAGGTCAAGCGGCTGAAGGATCTCGGGGCCGATTACGTCATCGACTACAAGCAAACGGATTTCTCGAAGTGGGCGGTCGAGAAATACGGCAAGCCGCAACGCCGGACCTACGAGGGCGGCGTGGACGTCGTCATCAATTTCACCGGCGGCGACACCTGGGCGCCGTCGCTCAAGTGCGTGAAGCGCGGCGGCAAGATCCTGGTGTGCGGCGCGACCGCCGGCTACGACCCGAAGGAGGACCTGCGCTACGTCTGGAGCTTCGAACTGCAGATCATCGGCTCGAACAGCTTCTACGACGACGATCTGCAGGCGCTGATGGGCCTCATCGCAGCGGGCAAGATGAAGCCCGTGATCGACAAGGTGCTGCCGCTCGAGCGCGCGGTCGAGGGGCTGCG
>DASWIC010000199.1:0-2825 GCA_036397875.1 Burkholderiales bacterium | reverse complement strand
GCTCGTCACTCCCGCGATCATTTGTCGCTCCCGCGAAGGCGGGAGTTCAGAAGAACCGCTTCAAGACGGATCACTGAGTTCTGGATTCCCGCCTTCTCGGGAATGACGTAGAATCACCGCTCCTGTCGGGGCTATCCATGCCTTCCGCCTCCCCCTTCATCGTTCGCAAGGCCGCGGTGCTCGGCGCCGGCGTCATGGGTGCGCAGATCGCCGCGCACCTCGTCAACGCCAACGTTGCCGCGATGCTCTACGAATTGCCGGCGAAGGAGGGCGATCCCAACGGCAACGTGCTGAAGGCGATCGAGAACCTGAGAAAGTTCGAGCCGAGCCCGCTGGCGACGGCGGCGCGCGCGCGCTTGATCCAGCCCGCCAATTACAGCCAGCATCTCGAGCAGCTCAAGGAGTGCGACCTCGTGATCGAGGCGATCTCCGAGCGCATGGACTGGAAGGGCGATCTCTACCGCAAAGTGGCGCCGCATCTTGCCGAGCACGCCATTTTCGCCAGCAATACTTCGGGCCTCTCGATCAACCAGCTCGCGCAGGCCTTCCCCGAGGGGCAGCGGCGGCGCTTTTGCGGCGTGCATTTCTTCAATCCGCCGCGCTACATGCACCTCGTGGAGCTGATCCCCGCGGCGACAACCGACGCGGCTATCCTCGACGACCTCGAAAAATTCCTCGTCACGACGCTCGGCAAGGGCGTCATCCGCGCCAAGGACACGCCGAATTTCATCGCCAACCGCGTCGGCGTGTTCTCGATGCTCGCGACCGTGCATCACGCGGAGCGGCTCGGCATCGGCTTCGACGTGGTGGACGCGCTCACCGGCACGCTGATCGGGCGCCCCCGCAGCGCGACCTTCCGCACGGCCGACGTGGTGGGGCTCGACACCTTCGCGCACGTCGTCAAGACGATGAAGGACACGCTGCCGGAGGATCCCTGGCACAAGTACTACGTGATCCCGGCCTGGCTCAAGCGCCTGATTGATCAGGGCGCATTGGGCCAGAAGACGCGGAAGGGCGTGTACCAGAAGATCGGCAACGATATCCACGTGCTCGATCTCAAGACCGGGAGCTACCGTCCCTCCGACGGAAGAGCGGACGAGGGCGTCGTCGAGACCCTGAAGAACAAGGACGCCGCGGCGCGCTTCGGTGAGCTCCACGCCTCCAGCCATCCGCAGGCGCAGTTTCTGTGGGCGATCTATCGCGACGCATTTCATTATTGCGCGGTGAACCTGGCCGGCATCGCCGACAACGCCCGCGACCTCGATCTCGCCATTCGCTGGGGCTTCGGCTGGAACCAGGGACCGTTCGAAATCTGGCAGGCCGCAGGCTGGAGCCGGGTCGCCGGATGGATCGCCGAGGATATCCGGGCGGGGAGGGCGATGAGCGGCGTGCCATTGCCCGCGTGGGCCCTGGAGCAGGACCGCGTGGGCGTGCACGGCCTGCAAGGCTCGTTCTCGCCGGCGGACAACACGTACCAGCCGCGTTCAACATTGGCCGTTTACCGGCGGCAGCCGTTCCCGGACCGGGTGCTGGGCGAGCCGGCGCAGTATGGCACTACCATCTTCGAGACCGACGCGGTGCGTTGCTGGCACACCGGCGACGACATCGCGGTCGTGAGCTTCAAGAGCCGTATGCATGCCATCGGCGACGACGTGCTGGACGGCGTCGCGCAGGCGCTCGAGGAGGCCGAGCGCAACACCATGGGCCTCGTCATCTGGCAGACCGAGCCGCCGTTCTCGGTCGGCGCCAATCTCAAGAAGTCGCCCTCCGGTGCTCCGCGCGCGAAGCCGTCCGCGCTCGGCAAGTGGTTCCGGCAGGTCAGGCGCGAGGCGGAGTCGCTTGCGCTCAAGGCGGCGCGCAGCGTCGGTGTCGCCGACCAGCTGATGGCGGGCAAGCTCGCGGAGGTCGAGAAGCTGGTCGAGCAGTTCCAGGACACGACACAGGCCCTCAAGTATTCGATGGTGCCGACGGTCGCGGCGGTGGACGGCCTCGCGCTCGGCGGCGGCTGCGAATTCCTCATGCACTGCGACCGCGTGGTGGCGACGCTCGAGAGCTACATCGGGCTGGTCGAGGCCGGCGTGGGACTGCTGCCGGCGGGCGGTGGCTGCAAGGAGTTCGCGATACGCTCCGCCGCCGACGCCAAGGGTGGCGACATGTCACCATTTCTGCAGAAGTACTTCAAGGCGGTGGCGATGGCCGAGGTCGCGCGCAGCGCGGAGCACGCACGCGAGATCGGCTACTTGCGCGCGACCGACCGCGTCGTGATGAACCGCTTCGAGCTGCTCGAGATCGCCAAGGCCGAGCTGCGCGCGCTCGCCGCTGCCGGTTACCGGCCGCCGCTCCGGCAGGCCGCGATCCCGGTGGCGGGCAGGAGCGCGATCGCGACCATACGCGCCTTCATGGAGAACCTGCTCGCCGGCGGGCACATCTCCGAGCACGATTACCTGATCGGCCACAAGATCGCGATCGTGATGTGCGGCGGCGAGGTCGAAGGCGGGAGCCTGGTGGACGAGCAGTGGTTCCTCGACCTCGAGCGCAAGCATTTCATGGAGCTGATCGCCACCGAGAAGACGCAAGCGAGAATTGAGCACACGCTGAAGACCGGGAAACCACTTAGGAACTAAGACCGTATGAGCAAGCAGATCCAGGACGCCTATATCGTCGCCGCGGTGCGCACGCCGGTGGGCAAGGCGCCACGCGGCATGTTCCGCAACGTCCGCCCCGACGACATGCTGGCGCATGCGTTGAAGAGCGCGCTCGCCCGGTGCCCCGGGCTCGACCCCGCGGCCATCGAGGACGTGATCGTCGGCTGCGCGATGCCGGAG
>DASWIC010000198.1:0-2822 GCA_036397875.1 Burkholderiales bacterium | reverse complement strand
GAGGACGAGAAGATCCGCTTCCGCGACGTGCAGGCGCAGCCGCGCAAGATCATCAGCTCGCCCACGTGGTCCGGCATCGAGAGCGAGCACGTGAGCTATAACGCGGGCTACACCAACGTGCACGAGCTGATTCCCTGGCGGACGCTGACCGGCCGGCAGCAGTTTTACCAGGACCACCGGTGGATGCGCGATTTCGGGGAAGCGCTGTGCGTCTACCGGCCGCCGGTGGACACGCGCGCCGTTGCGCCGATGATCGGCAAGCGCCCGAACGGCAACCCGGAGGTGGTGCTCAACTTCATCACTCCGCACCAGAAGTGGGGCATCCACTCGACCTACACCGACAACCTGCTGATGCTCACGCTGTCGCGCGGCGGTCCGATCGTGTGGCTGTCGGAAACCGACGCGAAGAAGGCGGGCATCGAGGACAACGACTGGATCGAGCTCTACAACGTCAACGGCGCGATCGCCGCGCGCGCGGTGGTGAGCCAGCGCGTGAGCGAGGGCATGTGCCTCATGTACCACGCCCAGGAGAAGATCGTGAACGTGCCGGGGTCGGAAGTGACCGGGCACCGCGGCGGCATCCACAACTCGGTGACGCGCGCGGTGGTCAAGCCCACCCACATGATCGGCGGCTACGCGCAGCTGTCCTACGGGTTCAACTACCACGGCACGGTCGGCTCGAACCGCGACGAGTTCGTGATCGTGCGCAAGATGGCCAAGATCGACTGGATGGACGTCCCGTCGGCGCAGGCTGCGAGCTGAGGAGGAACGACATGAAAATCCGTGCGCAGATCGCGATGATCCTCAACCTGGACAAGTGTATCGGCTGTCACACTTGCTCCGTCACCTGCAAGAATGTCTGGACCTCACGGCTCGGCATGGAATACGCCTGGTTCAACAATGTCGAGACCAAGCCCGGCATCGGCTATCCCAAGGACTGGGAGAACCAGGAACGCTGGAAGGGCGGCTGGGAGCGGAAGAGCAACGGCAGGATCGTGCCGAAGCAGGGCGGCAGGCTCGGCCTGCTGATGAAGATCTTCGCCAACCCGCACCTGCCGCAGATCGACGATTACTACGAGCCGTTCACCTTCGACTACGAGCACCTGCAGACCGCGCCCGAGATGCCGACCGCCCCGGTCGCGCGCCCGATCTCGATCATCACCGGCCAGCGCATGGAAAAGATCGAATGGGGGCCGAACTGGGAGGAGATCCTGGGCGGCGAGTTCGCGAAGCGCTCGCAGGACGCCAACTTCGAGCACATCCAGAAAGACATCTACGGCCAGTTCGAGAACACCTTCATGATGTACCTGCCGCGGCTGTGCGAGCACTGCCTCAATCCCACGTGCGTCGCGTCGTGTCCCTCGGGCTCGATCTACAAGCGCGAAGAGGACGGCATCGTGCTGATCGACCAGGACAAGTGCCGCGGCTGGCGCATGTGCGTCTCCGGTTGTCCCTACAAGAAGATTTACTACAACTGGTCAACCGGCAAGGCCGAGAAGTGCATCTTCTGCTACCCGCGCATCGAGGCGGGGCAGCCGACGGTGTGCTCGGAGACCTGCGTTGGCCGCATCCGCTACCTCGGCGTGCTGCTCTACGACGCCGACCGCATCGAGGAGGCGGCATCGGTCGCGAGCCCGAAGGACCTCTACCAGGCGCAGCTCGCGATCTTCCTCGACCCGCACGCCGCGGAAGTCCAGGAGCAGGCGCAGCGCGACGGCGTGCCGGACGCGTGGCTGGAAGCGGCGAAGATCTCCCCGGCCTGGAAGATGGCGATGGACTGGAAGATCGCCTTCCCGTTGCATCCCGAGTACCGCACGCTGCCCATGGTGTGGTACGTGCCGCCGCTGTCGCCGATCCAGTCGGCGGCGAATGCCGGCCAGATCGGGGAGTTTGGCGAGATCCCCGACGTGAGAAGCCTGCGCATCCCGGTGCGCTACCTCGCGAATCTGCTCACCGCGGGCGACGAGGAGCCGGTGGTCCACGCGCTCGAGCGCATGCTCGCGATGCGCGCGTTCTACCGCGAGCGCCAGCTCGAGCGGCGCGACAACCTGAAGCTGCTCGAGCAGGTCGGATTGTCGGTGCGCACCGTCGAGGACATGCACCGCACCCTCTCGATCGCGAACTACGAGGACCGCTTCGTCATCCCGACCACGCACCGCGAGTACGCGGAGAACGCCTATCAGCTGCGCGGCGAATGCGGGTTCTCGTTCGGCAACTCGTGCTCGGACGGCGAGACGCCGGGAAGCCTCTTCGGCGGCAAGATGGCGGGCAAGAAGGTGATCCCGCTGAAGACCATCGCCGCGAAGACCCCCGAGAACGCCGTGGACTATTGACATGATGACCTTCCGCGCCCTCGGGGCGCTTCTCGCCTATCCCGGCCGCGAGTTGATCGAGGCACTGCCGGAGATCGCCGAAGTCCTCGAATCGTCGCGGCTGCTCGGTCGCGCGCAGAAGCAGCGCCTCGCGGAGCTGGCATCCGAGCTGGGGCACGCCGATTCCTACGAGCTGGAGGAGCGCTACGTCGCTGTTTTCGACCGTGGCCGCGCAACTTCGCTCCACCTGTTCGAGCACGTGCACGGCGACTCGCGCGAGCGCGGGCAGGCCATGGTGGACCTCGGACGCGTCTATGAGCGGGCGGGATTCCAACTCGCCGGGAACGAGCTGCCGGACTATCTCCCGGCCGTGCTCGAGTACCTGAGCTGCCGGCCGATCGCCGAGGCGCGCGAGATGCTAAAAGACTGCGCGCATATCCTGCGCGCGGTGGGCGAGCGGCTGGCGGGGCGCGGCAGTCGCCATGCCGCGGTGTTCGACGCCGTCCTGAA
>DASWIC010000197.1:0-3608 GCA_036397875.1 Burkholderiales bacterium | reverse complement strand
CGCGAAATCGCACAGCCCGCCGGCCACCGCCGCCGCCGAGCCGCTCGAGGAGCCGCCGGGGATGCGGCCCGGCGCATTGACGTTGACCGGCGTCCCGTAGTGCGCGTTCTCGCCGTTCAGGCTCCACGTGATCTCGTCCGTATGCGTCTTGCCCACCATGTCGGCGCCCGCGTCGAGCAGGCGCCGCACCACTGGGGCCGTGCGCGCCGCCGCGTCGTGCGTGCGCAGCCAGTCGGGGTTGCCGAAGCCGTTCTTGTGGCCGGCAATATCGTAGATGTCCTTGACGCCGAACGTGAGACCCGAGAGCGGCCCGCCGGGCGCGCCCCTCATCTCGGCGTGGGTGTGGCGGCAGAAAGCGCCCAGCTGGTCCTTGGCGACGACTTCATTCATGGAAAGGCGTGAATCGTGATTCGTGAGTCGTGATTCGAGATCACCGGTAGAAACTCTTGGCGAGCCGCGCCAAGAGTTTCTCGTGGATGCCGTTGAAGCCGCCGTTGCTCATGACGACGATATGGTCGCCGGGTTTCGCTGCATGCGCGACGGCCGCGAGCAGGCGGTCGAAATCCGCGTGGGCTTCGGCCTTGGCGCCGAGCGGGGCCAGCACCGCAGCCGCGTCCCACTGGAGACCGGCGCTGTAGCAATAGACGCGGTCGGCGGAAGCGAGGCTTGCCGCGAGCCGGTCCTTCATGACGCCCGTCTTCATGGTGTTGGAGCGCGGCTCGAGCACCGCGATGACTCGCGAATGGTTCACTCGCGCGCGCAAGTCCTCCAGCGTCGCGGCGATCGCGGTTGGATGGTGCGCGAAATCGTCGTACACGGTCACCCCGCCGGTCACGCCGCGCACTTCCATGCGCCGCCGGACACCCTGGAACGTCGCCAGCGCGCCGATCGCCTGTGCCGCCGGGACGCCGCAATGCCGTGCGGCGGCGATCGCGGCAAGCGCATTGGCCTGATTGTGCGCGCCCTGCAGCGCCCAGCGCACGCGGCCCTGCTTCCCCCCGCGCCACAGAACGTCGAAGCCGTCCGGCGCGGCGGCGGCCGCGGTCCAGCCGTCACTCACGCCGAAGCGCTCCACCGGCGTGTAGCAGCCGCGCGCCAGCACGCGAGCGAGCGCCGCGTCCGCGCCGTTGGCTACGATCAGCCCGTTCGCGGGCAGCGTGCGCACGAAGTGATGGAACTGGGTTTCGATCGCCGCGAGGTCGGGAAAGATGTCGGCGTGGTCGAACTCGAGGTTGTTGAGCACCGCGGTGCGCGCGGGGTAGTGCACGAGCTTGGAGCGCTTGTCGAAGATCGCGGTATCGTATTCGTCGGCTTCGACCACGAAAAATCCCCCCTGCCCCCCTTTGTCAAAGAGGGGTTGGGGGAAATTGCTCCCCCCTTTAGCAAAGGGGGGGTAGGGGGGATTTAGCCGCGCCGAAATACCAAAGTTATTCGGCACCCCGCCGATCAGAAAGCCGGGCGCGAGCCCGGATTCCTCGAGTATCCAGGCCAGCATCGCCGCGGTGGTGGTCTTGCCATGGGTCCCGGCCACCGCAACCACCCATTTTCCGGCGAGGACGTTTTCCCTGAGCCATTGCGGACCCGAAACGTAACGCAGTCCAAGATCAAGAATGGCCTCCATGAGCGGGTTCCCTCGCGTGACCACGTTGCCGACGACGAACACGTCGGGCTTCAGCGAGACCTGCTCCGCGTTCCAGCCTTCGGTCAGCTCGATGCCCTGGGCGGCGAGTTGCGTGCTCATCGGCGGATAGACATTGGCGTCGCAGCCGGTGACGCGGTGGCCCGCCGCGCGCGCAAGGAGCGCGATGCCGCCCATGAAGGTGCCGCAGATACCGAGAATATGGAGATGCAAGGGAAAGACGTCCGGGCCGCCGATAAACCTCGATGAACACCGATTCTATCGGATTGGCCGTGTCCGCAGGTCCGGACCGGGGCGAATCTTCAATCGGGCACGCCGTTGTGTTGTAATACTCGGGCGGACAAGAATGCTGCGCGCGCCATGTCCATGGCGCGTCCATCCCGGGAGCAACCATGAGCCACGGCCTGTTTGACGACGATGAAGTCGGTGTGAATCCTTCGCGCGAACCCACCATTGCGGAAATCATCGAAGCGCGCATGAGCCGGCGTACCGCGCTGAGGACGATGGCGGCGGCCGGCGTGTTCGGACTGTTTGGATGCGCGCCGACGACGCCGCGCCGCGGCAGCGACGCAGCGAGAGACGCTCCCCTCACTTTCACGGAAAACGGCCGCTTTCTCGACGCAACGCATCACGTGGCGCCGCGCCACGAGGTCCAGGTGTTGATCCGCTGGGGAGATCCCATTCGTCATGGAGGTCCTCCATTCCGGCCCGGCCGACAGACGCCGGATGAGCAGGAGCAGCAGTTCGGCTCGGACAACGACTTCATCGCCTTCATGCCGCTGCCGCGCGGCTCCCGCGCCGCGAACCGTGGCCTGCTGTGCGTCAACCATGAGAACAACCGGGCGCCGATGGTGTTTCCGGGCATGACCTCGCAGGACTACGCGAAGAAGCTGACGCGTGAGCAGTGCGAGGTGCAGATGGCCGCGCAGGGCCACAGCATCCTCGAGATTGCACAGGCGGGGCGGTCCTGGAATATCGTCGGCGACAGCCCCTACAACCGCCGCGTCACTGCGCGCAGCACGGCGATTCGCGTCGCGGGCCCCGCGGCGGGCCACGCGCGCATGCGAACGCAGGCCGATCCCGCGGGCCTCGCGATCGTCGGCACGTTCAACAACTGCGCCGGCGGCGTCACGCCGTGGGGCACGGTGCTCACCGCAGAAGAGAACATCCAGAACTACTTCAGCGGCAACGCCAAGCACGGCGCCGAGGCCGCAGCGCGGAAGCGCTACGGGATCGCCGGGCGCGGCCGCTACAGCGCGTGGGGAAAGTTCTTCGAGCGCTTCAGCCTGGACCGCGACCCGAACGAGCCGAACCGCTTCGGGTGGATCGTCGAGATCGATCCTTACGATCCGAAATCCGTGCCGGTCAAGCGTACCGCGCTCGGCCGCTTCAAGCACGAGTGCGCAACGACTGCCGTGAGCCACGACGGGCGTATCGCTGTCTACTCGGGCGACGACGAGCGCATGGAGTACGTCTACAAGTTCGTGACTCGCGGCCGTCACGACCCGTCACGCCCGGGGGCGAGCCGCGACCTGCTCGACGCGGGCACGCTCTACGTCGCGAAATTCGAAACCAGCGGCCGGATGCGTTGGCTGCCTCTGGTTTTCGGCCAGGGCCCGCTCACCGCAGCCAACGGCTTCGCGAGCCAGGCCGACGTCATGATCGAGGCGCGCCGCGCTGCGGACCTTCTCGGCGCGACGCCGATGGACCGCCCCGAAGACGTAGAAGCGCACCCGGCAACCGGCCGCGTCTACGTGGTGCTCACTTACAACGAACGGCGCAAACCGGACCAGGTCAACGTCGCCAACCCGCGCGGGCCGAACCGTTACGGCCATATTGTCGAGATCGTGCCTCCGCTCGTGAACGGAGTGCCCGATCACACCGCCACCGAGTGCGGGTGGGAGTTCTTCCTGCTGGGGGGGAATCCGGCGAACCCGGAGCACGGAGCACGCTACCACGGCGCCGTCAC
>DASWIC010000196.1:0-6384 GCA_036397875.1 Burkholderiales bacterium | reverse complement strand
GCGCGTCGAGGAAGCCAAGTGCGAGTGGGCACAAGTCAGCGAGCGCCAGCGCATCCTCGCCGACATGCACGACGGCGTGGGCGCGAGCCTGGTCGGCCTGCTGCAGCACGTGCAGTCGGGAAGCGCGGACCGCGCGAGCATCGAGCGCCGGGTGCAGGAAGTCCTCCAGGAGATGCGCATCGCAATCGACGCGCTGCAGCCGCGCGACGGCGACATTGCCGCCGTGCTCGGCGCCCTGCGCTACCGGCTGGACGACATCATCCGCGCCTCCGGGGTGAGCCTGGTGTGGGAGGTCGAGGAGCTGCCCGAGGTGGGCGATCTCAAGCCCTCCACGGTGTTTGCCCTGCAACGCATCGTGCTCGAGGCGATCACCAACGCGCTGAAGCACTCCGGGGCCCGGCTCCTGCGCCTCAGCGCCCGCGCCAGCAACGGTGAAGTCGAAGTCCGCATCGAGGATGACGGCCGTGGATTCGACCCATCGCACGCCGCTGCCGGGCTCGGCCTTGCCAATATGCGAGTACGGGTGCGGCGCATCGGCGCGCGGCTCAGGATCCAGTCGAATCCGGGCAAGGGAACCAGCATCAGACTGTATCTTCCTCGGGCTCAAGCAAACGGTATCGTGCCAGAAGCCGCTTAGTGCGCCAGCGCCTCCTCAACCCGCGCTGCCCTTGTCACCGGCCTGGTGCAGCAATCCCAATTCGGCCGCGCGCGTCACCGCCGCCGTGCCGGTGCGCACCGCAAGCTTGCGATAGCTGTTCTTGATGTGACTGGTGACTGTGTGCACCGAGATACCCAGCCGGTCGCCGACCTCGGAGTAGGTGTAGCCGCGCGAGAGCAGGCGCAGGACATCGGTTTCACGCGCGGTCAGCGCCGTTCCGGCGTTGTCGCCCCCGCCGCGCCGCTTCGGAGCGGCGCCCGCCCCGGTCCCCGCGCGCATCTGGTTGAGCACGATGCGGGCGATGCCCGGGCTCATCGGTGAGCCGCCGGCGCGCAGCTCCAGCACGCGGGCGATGAGGTCCGAGTCGCTGCAATCCTTCAGTACGTAGCCAGTGGCCCCCGCCTCGATGCTCGCGATCACGTTGCGCTCATCGCCGAACACCGTGACCACCATGATGTCGCATTCGGGGAGCGTGCGCGCGGCGAAGCGGATGACCTCGGTGCCGTGAATATCCGGCAGGCCCAGGTCTACGAGCAGGACATCGGGTGTAACCAGCAACAAGCGGGCGAGGGCATCTTTCCCCGTGCGCACCTTTTCCACGACCTTGGTGCGCGGGTCACGCACGAGCGCCGCGGCAAAACGCTCGAGCATGCCGGGATCGTCCTCGACGATCATGACCCGTACTGCGGCGTCAGGCTGTGCGCTCATCTCCATCGCCAACGTGTTGGGCAACTCCATATTCTGCCGCAAGCCCGCCCTCGAGGCGGGATCAGTGCTTCTTCTTCGACGCCTCCGGTCCCTGCCTGGGCAGGTCCGGCGCGGACGTCGCGCATGCGACGAGCAGCGTGGCCAGCACCGCCGCCAGCAGCCTACTGATCAAACTTGATCGCACGGCCTTTGCCCTCCAGGCTGCCCCAACTCATGAAACTGACACCGACCGTGCCGTAACGCACGTGGATGACGGCATCCGCTCCCAGCTTCGCCGCCTCCTCTTTCAGCTTCTGATCGACCATCGGGCGGGTTGGATTGGCGTGAAAAACCGTCGTCTTGTTAACGGTGACGCTGATGTCTCCGAGCGACGAGTACTTCCGATCCGGAATATCGCCCTCGGTCAGACGTATCTCGTGCGGGCGCTTGGGCTGAGCCGTTGCCGGCGGCGGGGCCGTTTCCGGCGTCTCAACCGACGAGGTTGACCAGGTTGCGCAACCCGTCACCGCGAAGAAAACCAGAATGCCAACCACTCTGGTCATGACATTACGGATGTAGTTCATCTCGATCACCTCCGGAGAGCTCCCTGCGGGCAGGCCAACTTGCCTGTCTTCGCAATCATAGGCCGGACCGGGCCCGGGCAGCATCCCATGATCATGGGATTTTCCGCGTTTATCCCTTCCAATGTGATCTGTCGAACCAACGGAGCACGGATAGCAGGGGCGCAGGAGTCCCGCGCGACCCGAGGGGCGCTCAGCCGTTTTTCGTCTTGTCGAGCAGTCGAAGGTCGGCGGCGCGGGTGACCGCTTCCGCAGCCGAGTGCGCGCCGAGCTTGCGATAGCTTTTCTTGATGTGGCTGGTCACGGTATGCAGTGAAATGCCGAGCTGCTTGCCGATCTCGAAGTAGGTGTAGCCGCGCGACAGCAAACGCAGCACGTCCACTTCGCGCGCGGTCAGGCTTGACCGCGCGCCTGCGACGGCGCGACGTGGAAATATGCCCATGGAATTGCTCTCCCGGCCATCGTAATCCGGTCGGGGCACGAACGACATCCCATGAACATGGGATGGCCCGCGCCAGCGCTCGACCGCGAAACTGTAAGCCATCCGTTAGCCATCCGTAACTCATCGGCAATCCCTGCCGCGCGAGGATGCGGGGCAAGGCAACACGCAGGAGAAAGAACATGATCCACGCTGGAATCAGCAACGCGGGAATCGCACGTTACACGCTGGTCGGCAGGCGTTACGCGCTGCTGGTCGCGATGACACTGTCCCTCGCGGCGAGCGGGTGCTCGATACGCAACATCGCCGCGAACAGCATGGGCGACGCGCTCGCCGCCAGCGGCTCGTCGTTCGGGTCCGACGACGATCCCGAGCTGATCGGCGCCGCGGCGCCGTTCAGCCTGAAGCTGATGGAGAGCATCCTCGCGGAAACCCCGAACCATCGTGGGCTGCTGCTCGCGGCCGCGCAGGGCTTCGTCCAGTACTCCTATGCCTACGTCGAGCTGCAGGCGGACGAGCTCGAGGACAAGGACCTCAAGTCCGCATATGCTCAGCGCGAGCGCGCGCGCCGCCTGTACCTCCGTGCCCGCAACTACGGATTGCGCGGCCTGGAAACGAACCATCCGGGGCTGGGCAAGGCGCTCAAAACCGATCCCGCCGGGGCGGCCTCGAGGGTGCCGGCCGAGGACGTTCCCCTGCTCTACTGGACCGGCGTCGCCTGGGCCGCGGCGATCTCGCTCTCCAAGGATGACCCCTTCCTGATATCCGAGCTGCCGATCGCCGAAGCGCTCGTCCGCCGGGCGCTCGAGCTGAACGAGTCGTACGACAACGGCGCCATCCACGTGTTCCTGATCAGTTACGAGATGAGCCGCGCGGGCCTGAGCGCCGACGCCCAGACCCGGGCACGCCGGCATTTCGCGCGCGCGGTCGAGTTGACCGGCGGCATGCACGCCGCGCCCTACGTGACGCTGGCGGAGTCGGTCTCGGTTTCCGAGCGCAATCGCAAGGAATTCGAGCAATCGCTGCAGCACGCGCTGAAGCTCGACGCCGCCGCGAAGCCGGAATGGCGGCTCGTGAACGCGGTCATGCAGCGCCGCGCCCGCTGGCTGCTCGCGCGGACCGACAGGCTGTTTGCCGACTGACCGGGAGGACGGCATGAACATCGGACGAAACGCATTAACTCTGGCGCGCGCAATCGCCGCCGTGCTTGGCCTGGCCGCCGGTGTCGCGGAAACGGCCGCGCAGGGGCTGACGATGAAGGTCGCGACCGTCGCGCCCAGGGGCTCGATCTACCACCGCGTGCTGCAGGTCATGGGCGAGAAGTGGCGGGCCGCGGAGGGCGCAAATGCCCGGTTCATCGTCTACACGGACAGCGCGCAGGGCCCCGAAGCGGAGACGGTCAGGCGCATGCGCGTCGGGCAGTTGAGCGCCTCCATGGTCAGCATCGTGGGCTTGAGCGAGATCGACGAGTCGGTGTCGGCGCTCCAGAAGATCCCCCTGATGTTCCGCACGTGGGAAGAGGTCGATTACGTGCGGGAAAAGCTGCGGCCCGAGCTCGAGCGGCGCCTGCGCGCGAAGGGCTTCGTCGTGCTGTTCTGGGGCGAGGGCGGCTGGGTGCAGTTCTTCTCCAAGGCGCCGCTCATCACGCCCGATCAATACCGGGCGAGCCGGATATTCGCCTGGGCCGGTGACAACCCGCAGGTCGAGCTGATGAAGTCGCTCGGTTACCGCCCCGTCGTTCTGGAGCTCACCGATATCCTGCCCTCGCTGCAGACGGGGATGATCGACACGGTCCCGGCCGCGCCGCTGTGGGCCCTCGTGGGCCAGTTCGACCGGACGGCGCCCCACATGCTGCGCATCAACTGGGTACCGATCGTCGGCGCGGTGGTGATGAGCGCAAAGACCTGGGATGCCTTGAGCCCGGCGGGTCGGGACGCGCTGACCAAGGCGGCCGCCGAAGCCGGCGAGACGTTGCGCGCGCACCGCAATACGCGAGACGAAGAAATCATCAAGGCCATGGAGCAGCGCGGCCTCAAGGTCAACACTCCGTCGCCGGAAGTGGAGCGCGCCTGGCGGGAGCTCGCGCGGGCCGCCTGGCCGCGCGTGCGGGGAACCATGGTCCCGGCGGAAACGTTCGACCGCGTCGAGCAGCTGCTGGCTGAATACCGCGAGGGCAAGAAATGACGCCGTGTGCATCCATGTCCCGCCCTGCGCCCGCCGCGCTCGCCATTTCGGGCGGCCTGCGGTTGCGCGAGATCCTCGTCACCGCCGAAAACGTGGTTCTCGCCCTGGTGTTCACGATCCTCGTTTTCCTGCCGCTCGCGGAAATCGCCCTGCGCGCGACCGCCGGCATCGGCTTCGAGGGTTCCTCCACCCTGGTGCAGCATCTCACGCTCGCGATCGGGGTGCTCGGCGCCGCGGTCGCCGCGCGCGAGGACCGCTTGCTCGGATTCTCCGCTTCGGCCCTGCTGGAAGGCCGCCTCGCAGGCATCGCGAAGCTTGTTGGCTGCGCAGCCGCCGCGGCCGTGAGCGCCCTGCTCTGCTTCGCCGGTCTCCAGTTCGTGGACGTGGAGCGCGCTGCCGGCCGCATCCTCGCACATGGGATTCCCGTGTGGCTCGTCCAGTCGCTCCTGCCGCTCGGGTTCGGGATCATTGCCGTTCGCCTGCTGCTGCGCTCGGCTGGAACCGCAGCGGGCCGGATCTGCGCCAGCGTGCTCGCGGCGGCGGCGGCCGCGGTCTTCGCGTTCGTTCCGGGGCCGGGCCACGTCGTAGCGCCCGCACTCATCGCGCTGCTCGCGGCGACACTGCTCGGGGCTCCGCTGTTTGCCCTGATCGGCGGGGCCGCGCTGCTGCTGTTGTGGGATACCGGCGTGCCCATCGCATCCGTCGCGCTGAATCACTATGGCCTGACGTCGAACCCCACTTTGCCCGCGATCCCGCTCTTCACGCTGGCAGGCTACTTTCTTGCCGAAAGCGGCGCCCCGCGGCGCCTGATCGAGGTCTTCGATGCGCTGTTCGGCAGGTACCGGGGAGGCGCCGCGATCGCCACGGTGCTGGCCTGCACGTTCTTCACCAGCTTTACCGGCGCATCCGGTGTCGCGATCGTCGCCATCGGCGGCCTGGCCATGCCGCTGCTGCTCGCGGCGGGCTACCGCGACCGCTCGGCGCTGGCGCTGATCACGGGTGGCGGGCTGCCGGGCGTGCTGCTGTTTCCGGCGTTGCCGCTGGTCCTCTACGCCATCGTCGCCAAGACCAGCATCGAGTCGATGTTCGTCGGCGGCTTCATTCCGACGCTGCTGATGCTGGGCATCGCTGTCTGGTGGGGCATCCGCCAGAGCCCCCCGGCGAGGCGCGACACCCGGCCCTTTGAAAAGGCGCGGGTGCTGCGCGCGCTGTGGACGGCTAAATGGGACCTCTCGCTGCCGGTCGTGCCGCTGGCAATCCTGATGGGCGGCCTGGCGACGCCGGTCGAAGCCGCGGCAGCGACTGCGCTCTACGCCCTAGCGGTCGCGACCGTCGTTCACCGCGACGTCAAGCTCTATCCGGATCTGCCGCGCATCATGACGGAATGCGGGCTGCTGGTCGGCGGCATTCTTCTGATCCTCGGCGTCTCCCTCGGCCTGAACAATTACATGGTGGATGCCGAGATCCCCACGCGCGTCGTCGAGTGGGTGACCCAGCACATCCAATCGCCGTGGGCGTTTCTGCTGGCGCTCAACGGGTTCCTGCTGGTGGTCGGGTGCATGATGGACATCTTCTCCGCCATCGTCCTGATCACCCCGCTGGTCGTTCCCCTGGGCCTCGCCTACGGCGTGCATCCGGTCCATCTCGGCATCATCTTCCTCGCCAACCTGGAGCTCGGCTACCTGACCCCTCCAGTCGGCCTCAATCTGTTCTTCTCGTCGTACCGATTCCACCGTCCGATCATGGAGGTATGCCGCTCCGTCGCGCCCCTGTTCCTCGCGCTATCCGCGGGCGTGCTCGCGATAACCTACTTGCCGTGGCTGAGCACCGCGCTG
>DASWIC010000195.1:0-9071 GCA_036397875.1 Burkholderiales bacterium | reverse complement strand
CCGCGAGAAGCTGCACGACGTCAATGCGCCCTCGACGTCCATCGACAACGAGCGCGTGCTGGCGCTCGTGGGGGGAGTGGATACGCGCCGGGAACAGTGGCTGTCGGAGGGGCCGAGCCAGGGCCAGCAGCTGCGGCTGTTTTACGAAACCTCCAACGGGCTCGCGGGCGATTACTCGGGCAACGTCTACCGGGGCGACTGGCGTGTCTATCTTCCCTTACGCAATACGGTACTCGCCCTACGCTGGAACGAGGTCTACGGACAAGCCGATGCGGAGCCCATCGAGCTGGGCGGCACGGATACGAACGAAGCGCTGGCGCTGCCCCTGCTGAACGTGCGGGAATTCCCGCTGCGTGGCTACAGCAGCGGCGAGCCGGCCCTGACCGGGCATCGCGCCCGCCTCGGGACGGTCGAATGGCGGGTGCCGCTGTCGGACGTCGATCGGCACGTGATGTCCCCGCCGGTGGGGATGAACCGCGTTTCGATGAGTCTCTTCTTCGATATCGGCGCAGCATGGGACAGCGGCGCCTCGCCGGACTACCATCGCGGGGTCGGGATCGAGCTGCTGTCGGAAGTGCGCTTCGGCTACCTCTTCGGGCTCCGGGCGCGTGCCGGCGTCGCCAGAGGTCTCGATGGCCCCGGGGAGACGAAGTGGTATCTGCGTGTCGGGCGGTCGTTCTGAGCGACCCCCGTGGCGACTGACGACTGACGCAAACGACTTGCGGGTGGCGGGAACCGGTTAGACTACGCGCATCAGGAGAAGGTCATGGGCGTGACGAAAATCATCGGGGTGCTGCTCGTCATCGCGGGGACACTGGGCCTCATCTACGGTGGCTTCAGCTACACGAAGGAACGGCACGACGTGAAGCTCGGGCCACTCAAGTTCTCCGTCGCGGAAAAGGAAACAGTCAACGTCCCGGTGTGGGCGGGAGCCGGAGCGATCGCCATCGGCGTGATCTTGCTGCTGGTGGGACGGAAGCGCTAGCTGCGCGGCTCGTGGTGGTCTCGGCCAACCTGCCCATCACCCAACACGCATCACTGTCGTCATGCAGCGTGATGGCTGACGACCTCCAGCACGCGCGAGCCGTCCGCGTTCCGGATCTCGGTGCGCACCGCGGCGAAGCTGCGGCCTTCGTGGAATCGTTTTGAGCGGATTTTCAGCGCCCGGCCCTCGCCGGGGCTGATGTACCAGGCCGCGATGGCGGAGAGCCGGGCATGCCGGGGCGCCGCGGCCAGCGCCGTGATCGCAGCCAGGCCGAGCAGCAATCCGCCTTGCACGTGCCGCACGCGGTTCGCGTGCTGCGGCCCGAGCCTGACCGTGCAGCGCGCGCCGGCATCGGCCGCGACCGGCAGAATTCTCCAGAAATGCTCGATGAAGGCGCGCTGGTGATCCGCGCGCCTCAGTGCCGAGTTGCAGGCAGCCATCACCGGTTTCTCGTCCGGCTCGAGATCCCTTGATTGGAGCGGCGCGATCGGCGCGCCGCGGTCGTCACGCTGCCACGGCAACGGCGCCAGATTCACGCCGGGCGGCGGCGGCAGCACGACGAATGTGCCGCTCGCATGGCACGCCGCCACACCGCCCGCGTAGACCGTCCCGCTCGTCAACGATTCGCGCGCTGCCGCGCCGATCGTATAACCGCCCATGCGCGCGCGGGCCGTCATCTCGCCGCGCAGCGGCGCACCGGTGAACTGGGCGTGCAGGTGCACGGTGGCCTGGCGCGCGCCGCGCTCGATCCTCAAGCGCGACGCGGTCGCGAGCGTGGTGTCGAGCAGGACGCAGAACGCTGCGAGGCTGGTCGAGCCGTCCACATTGCGAGACACCGGGCCGTCGAGCATGGTCTGCTCGAGCTCATCCTCGCCGATGCGCGGCCAGGCGCAGCCGAGGAGATGGCCCGGAAAGTGGAAGCCCGGCGTGCGATTCGCCGCGAGGGCGAGCAGCACCTGTCGGCGAATGTCTGCGGCGTCGGGCGCGAGCGTTTCCGGCACGCCGCAATTCTAAGCGATGCGTCCGTGTCGCGCTTTCGCAGCGCATGCGTGGGGTAAAATCGAAAGTCAAAATGCCGCGTGATCCCGAACCGGCCGCAGGCGCGGCGTCTCCTCGCACCACCCGCTTGTTCCAGTCCCGCGCGCGCAGGACGGCCTGATCCATGTCGATCGGCACCCTGCTCCTGATCGTGTTGTGCAACATGTCGAGCTTCCGCGCGAGCAAGGTGCTGATCTCGTTGTTCGCGATCGAGCTGGGGGCGTCCCAGGTCACCATCGGGCTCATGATCGCGATGTACTCGCTGCTCCCGGCGCTGCTTGCCGTCTATGCCGGCAAGCTTTCGGACCGGCTCGGCGTCCGCGTGCCGATGCTGGTCGGGTCACTGGGCGTCGCCGCGGGTTTGCTGTTGCCGTGGCTCGCGCCCGGATTGCCGGCGCTCTACGCCTCCGCCGCGCTGATCGGCGCCTCGCACATGTTCTACAACGTTTCGGCCCAGAACCTGGTCGGGTCGCTCGGCGGTGCCGAAGAGCGCACGCGCAATTTCGCCAACTATGCGCTGGCCATGGCGATCGGCTCAGTCATCGGGCCGCTTTTCGCCGGATTCTCCATCGACTTCGTCGGGCATGCCACGGGCTACCTTTATATTGCCGCGCTGCCGCTGGTCCCCGTCCTGATCATGGCCTCCGCGCGCACGGTGGGCCGCGGACCACGCCTGAAGACCGAGGAGGAGCAGGCCGTGCTTTCGACGAGCCTGCTTGCCAACCCGGTGCTGCGCCGCACGCTGATCGCGAGCGCGGTCGCGGTGACGGCGCAGGACCTGTTCCAGTTCTACATGCCGATCTACGGTCATTCGGTGGGCCTTTCGGCCTCCGCGATCGGCGTCGTGCTGGCGATGTCCGGCATCGCCGCGTTCGCGGTGCGCATCGGGCTGCCGCGGCTGGTGAAGCGCTTCGGGCCGGACACGGTGTTCAACGGGTCGCTCTTCATCTCGGCCGTGACGTTCCTGTTGTTTCCGCTGTTTGTCAGCGCGCCCGCGCTGGCGGCGATCGCGCTCGTGCTCGGACTCGGCATGGGCTGCGCGCAACCGGTCACGCTGATGCTGATCTTCAGCCGCGCCCCCGAGGGCCGTTCGGGAGAGGCGCTGGGGATGCGCGTCACCATCAACCAGTTGACGCACATCGCGGTGCCCGTGATCTTCGGCACCATCGGCTCGGTGTTCGGGGTCGCGCCGGTTTTCATCGTCAACGCGCTGATCCTGGCGGGCGGCGGGCTGCTGAACCGGGAGAAGACCCCGCCGCCGGTCGACGCCGATAAGCGCCGGTGATTCGATATAGAATCTCGCGTTCGATTCCAGGGGGAGCCCATGAAGGTTGCGATACTCGACGACTACCAGGACGTATTCCGCACGTTGAAGTGCAGTTCCCGGTTGAAGGGGCACGACGTCACCGTCTATCACGATTCCGTGAAGGAGCCGGGAAAGCTCGCGGACAGATTGCAGGGCGCGGATGCCGTGATCCTGCTGCAGCAGCGCACGCCGTTCCCGCGCGCCGCGGCGGAAAAGGTCACGACGTTGAAGTTGATCAGCCAGACCGGCCGCAACGCCAATCACATAGATACGGCCGCGTGCACCGAGAAGGGGATACTGGTCTGCGGGACCGGCGCCGGGGCGGTCAACCACACCGCCGAGCTCACCTGGGGTTTGATCTTCTCGGTGCTGCGCCACATCCCCGAGGAGGTGCGGCAGCTGAAGGCGGGCAGGTGGCAGACCACCCTCGGCACGACGGTGGCGGGTAAGACGCTCGGCGTCTACGCCTACGGCCGCATCGGCAGCATCGTCGCCAGGGCCGGGCGGGCATTCGACATGAAGGTCGTATGCTGGGGACGCGAGGGCTCCACCGGCCGGGCGCGCGCCGACGGCTACGAGGTCGCGCCGGGCCGCGAGGCGTTCTTCGAGAGCGCGGACATCGTGAGCCTGCATGTTCCGCTCAACAAGGAGACGCGCGGCATCGTCAAGCATGCGGACCTCGCGCGCATGAAGCCGACCGCGCTCATCGTCAACACCAGCCGCGGGCCGATCATCGAGGACGGCGCGCTGGTGCGGGCGCTCAAGGAAGGACGGCCCGGGTACGGCGCGGTGGACGTCTACGATGACGAGCCGGTGCTCGAGGGCAACCACCCGCTGCTGAAAATGGACAACGTGGTCTGCACGCCGCACCTCGGGTACGTGGACCGGGACACCTACGAAAAGTACTACGGCGCGGCGGTGGACAACGTCCTGGCTTATGCCGAAGGCAAGCCCGTCAACCTCCTGAATCCCGAAGCGCTCAAGCAATAGTGACGAGGTGAGGAGACGCGGTCGGGACGCTCGTCATCCCCGCGCAGGCGGGAATGACGAACCGGAATTACCAAGAGGGAGTGGAGAAATTGGCGAAGATGCGATGCGGTGTCGCCGCGGTCGAAGCGCTGCGCGCGGCGGGCGTGAGCCGGGTCTTCGGGTTGATGGGCTCCTCCACGCTCGAGATCTACGACGCGCTCTACGACGCCCGCGACATGCTCTACGTCGGCGTGCGGCACGAGAACTGCGGCGTGCATATGGCGGACGCCTACGGCCGCGTCACGCAGACACCGGGGCTCTTCATCTGCGGGCAAGCGGGGCCGGGCGTGGCCAACATGATGCTGGGGCTCACCGCGGCGAAGCTGGCGTATTCCCCGGTCGTGGTGATCGCCGGGCTGCCGTCCACCGCCGATCTCGGGCGGGATACCTTCCAGGAGATCGACCAGCACACGATGTTCCTGCCGGTGACGAAGCGGGTGCTGACGGTGACGCGCTCCGAGCGCGTGCCTGAGTTCCTGCTGGAAGCCTTTCGCGTGGCCAACGCCGGACGGCGCGGTCCGGTCGTGGTCCAGATCCCGCGCGACCTGCTCAACCACGAAATCGACGCCGCTATTCCACCCAGGGGCGGCCAGCCAGAAGTCGTGGCGGGCGCGGTGGACCGGGCGACGCTCGAGCGGATCCGGGAGCTGGTGCTCGCCGCCCGGTCGCCGGTGATCCACGCCGGCGCCGGCATCAAGTGGGGACGCGGCACGGCGAGCCTGCTGAAGCTCGCGGAGAAGCTGCAGCTTCCCATCACCAACTCCGCCGGCCATACCGACGTCGCCCCGGTGGAGCATCCCCTCTACGCGGGCGGCGTGGGGCCGCGCGGCAACCCGGTCGCGACGGGGCTCGTGCGCGAATCCGACCTGATCCTCGCGCTCGGCACCCGCCTCGGCTTCAATACCGCGCGCTTTACAAACGACATCGTGACGCCCGCGGCCAGGATCGTGCAGGTGGATATCGACCCCCTCGCCATCGGGCGCTATTACCCGGTTGCGCTCGGCGTCGTCGGGGACGCCGGCGCGGTGGCCGGCGCGCTCGCCGACATGATGGACCCGGTGTCCGCCGAGCGCGCGCCCTGGCGCGCGCGCAACGAGAAGTTCCTCAAGGACCGGCGGGAGCTGTTGCGCGGCCGGGACGAGATCGCGGGCAAGGGCGCGAAGCTACTGCACCCGGAGACGATCTATTCCGAGCTGCGCAAGGTCGCGCCGCGCGACGCGCTGTTCACGATCGACGCGGGCACGACCTGCCTGCAGGCGACCGACCGGCTGCCGTGCCATGTCATGCCGTCGCTGATCGCGCCGCTTGACTGCGGCAACATCGGCTTTTCCTACGCCGCCGGGCTGGGCGCCAAGGTCGCCGCCCCGGAGCGCACGGTGATCTCGCTGTCGGGCGACGGCGGCTTCGGCATGACCATGGGCGAGATGGCGACCGCGGTGCAGAGCCAGATCAACACCATCGCCGTCGTGATGGACAACGGCACCTGGGGCGCCGAGATCGCCTACCAGCGCGATTTCTACAACCAGCGCTACATCGGCGCGCATGTCCTCTCGCCGCGATTCGACGAGGTCATGAAGCTGTGCGGCGGCACGGGTTACTACGTGACGGGCCCCGGCGAAACCGCGGACGCGGTCAGCCAGGCGATGAAGGCGGGCAAGCCCGCCGTGATTCACGCCAAGGTGGATCCCGACGCGGTGCTGAGCTTCCGCACCGACTCGGTCGTCAAGCGCGCCTAGAAATCCCTCGCCCCCGATCCTCACCCCCGCCCCTCTCCACCAGTAGAGAGGGGAGGCTCGAGCTTCCCTTCTCCTCTCGGGAGAAGGGGAAGGGATGAGGGATGGGGGAGAGGTGCGCCGAAACGTGGAGCAGGGGCCCCATTCTTGGGGATGCGACCGTGAAGGCGCACGTTAGCACGCGGGCGATTGCAGCGCTGCATCCCGCTCCGGGGTCGCATCCAAGCACAATTCGCTTGGAACCTGCTCGGCCCTCCGCGGGCGCGGGGTGAGGGGGCGCTCAGTGCAGGTGCTTGCCGCGAGGGTGGAGCGGAATGACGGTGGATGAGCCGGCCGTGTGCTCGCCGGTGACCTTCCGCGTCGCCCAGTCCTGGTCGAAGAGCTGGCTGACGAGGGCGGCGACCTGGTCCACTTCCGGCTTGCCGAGATGGCGGCCGAGCATGGCCGCGACGTCCTCGGTCACGCACTGGCGACGGAATTCGTGGATCGCCTCGGGCGTGGGGCCGACGAACAGCTGGTAGAACTCGTCCTCGCCGTTCTCCGGGTAGTAGGTGGCCTCGACCTCGGAGGCGTACTCGGTGAGCGGCCCCAGGTTCTGAAACGCTTCGGTCAGCCGCGCGTGGAAGCTGCGGCCGACTTCCCCGGTCCAGCAGATGTTCAAGGTGCGCTCGCGCGTGTCGAACTGGATGCCCGGCTCCTCGCGCTCGATGCTATGGGCCTCCGCGATCGCGTCGACGTCGAGGTACTCGAGCCACGGGCGCAGCGCGTGCTCGACCTGCGACAGGCGCACGCCGCGCCCGAGGAACACGTTGCCGTGGACATGCACTTCCATTCTCATCTCTGGCCTCGGTTGCCAATCTCCGGGGGCGGAAAGGATACCACAGAGCCTCGAACTACGTGACTCGCGACTCGTTTTTTACTCGGGTGAAACGCTAAACAGCTTTCCTGCGTCGACCCGCGATCCGCCAGTCACGCGTTTTCCTCTTTGAGAAGCCCTTGCTCCTTGAACACGTCCACGGCGAGGCGCACGGCGCCGTTGGAGGCCGGGAAGCCGCAGTAGCCGGCGGCGTGCACGAACACCTCGATGATTTCATCCATGCTGGCGCCGTTGTTGAGCGCGCCGATGATATGCCCCCGGATCTCGTCGGGACGGTCGAGCGCCGCCAGCATGCCGAGCGTCACGAGGCTCCGCACCTTGAGGGGCAGGCCCGGACGCGACCAGATCGTGCCCCAGGCGATCGCGGTGACCAGCTCGATCTGCTGCCTGGTGTAGCGGTCGGAGCTCGCGCCGCGCTTCGCAATGTGCTTCTCGCCCATGACCTTGCGGCGCAGGGCCTTCCCCTTCTCGTATGTTGCCTGATTCATCGTTGTCTCCTTTCTGAATGAGTCGTCCTCGCGAAGGCGGGGACCCAGTAACGCTCTGATGTTTCTAGATTCCCGCCTTCGCGGGAATGACGTTCCCACACGTGATCAGAGCATCCCCAGTTCCCTCAGCATCGCCGCCATTTCCCTGCGCTCGCGCTTGAGCCGCTCGCGCAGTGCCGCGCCGTCGAGGTGGGACGGCGTCCAGTAGAGTCGGGCAAGCGCATCGCTCCAGGCGCCGGTAGCGACCGCCGCCGCCAGCGTGCTTTCCCAGAAGGCGCATTGGGACGGCGAAATCCCGCGCGCGCCGCTCACACCGCGCCAGGCGCCGATCACGCAATTCACCGATTGCTCGTTCCAGGTCGGCGTCAGCGCATAGAGCCCGGCAAGGCGCTGCGGCGCCGATACCGCGAGAGCCCGGAGCGTTCCCGCGGCGATTTCCTTGATCGCGCTCGCGGCGGTCACGGCGCATGCGTCGGCTTTGCCCGCAACGACGTCGGTGACGGCATCGAGCGCGGAATCGAACACGCGGATTCGCGGGGCTCTCACATCGCCGCCCGCATGCCGGACCACTTTCGCGAGCGCGATATGGTTGGGATTGCCGAGGGAGGTCGAGAGCGCGACCGTGACGGAGCCGGCATCGGTCGCGAAACGCGCGGTCAGGTCGGCGCCGCTCTCGAGCGAGGAGTCGGAGCGGACGAGGAAGGCGATGTACTCGGTGTAAAGAATTGCGAGTGGAGTAAACGCACTCTCGTGATCGAAGGGGGTCGCGCCGAGCAGATGATCGGTGGCGAGGTTCGAAGAGCTTATGCACAGCAGGTGCGGATCGCCGGGCCGCTGGTCGAGCCAGGCCCATGCTCTTCGACCGCCGTCGCCGGCGACGTTGTTGACCGTCACGGGCACGCCGAGGAGCCGCTGCGATTCGATGGCCTTGAGGAGCGCGCGCGCCGAGCGGTCCAGGCCGCCGCCGGGAGGAGTACCCGCGACGATCTCGACTTCGCGCTGCGGGCGCCAGGTCATGTCAAAGCCTGCCCCCTCTCACCGTGGAGGACGCCGAGCACGCGGAGGAAAAACAAGAGGGCAAATTGACCGCCAGGACGCCAAGAAATGCAGAATGGTCTGATTAAATACTCCCGCTACCTTTTCTTTCCGGTACCTTTTCCGTCACGCAACCCTTCAGCCACGTCCGGGTCACGCGGCGCGAACGGCTGCACGAACTCCCCGATCAAACGGGCTGCGCCGCGGGCGATCCTCTTACTACGTCTCTGAGCAAACGCTCGACGATCAGACGGATGAAATAGAAGCCGAGCTTCGGATTCTGATAGTAGAGACGGTAGATCATTTCGTCGGTTATTCGATAGAGCTCGCCATCGGTTTCACAGACAATGCTTTGGGTACGCCTTTTTTCGGGTGAGAACAGCCCGATCTCGCCGATCAATTCACCGGGTCCCAGTATCTGATCGTGCTCCTGAAGTCTTAGCTGACCGCTCACGATGTAAACGACTTCGTCCGCGAGGTCTCCTTTGCGGAAGAGGACGTCGCCGGCTTTGAACGCCCGGCGCGTCATGTGGGGAAGCAGCCACTGCGAGACCGGGGAATCCTGGGTCGCCCGCGCGAT
>DASWIC010000194.1:0-2341 GCA_036397875.1 Burkholderiales bacterium | reverse complement strand
GATGTTCCGTGTGCTGCGACCCGGCGGACACGTGCAGCTCGCCGACATTGTGATCCGCCGGCCGGTGCCGCTCGACTGCGCGACAGATCCCAAGCTGTGGGCCGAATGCGTGGTCGGCGCCAGCATCGATGACGATTATCTTGCGCTGTTTGGTGACGCGGGCTTCGAACGCGTGAAGGTACTGCGCGATCACGATTATTTCGCGTTGAGTCCGAGCGGAGAAACGCGCGACATCGCGCGCCGCTTTGGCGCCTACGCGATCGAGATCACGATGCAGCGCGGAGCCACCGCGCCCTCGAAGCTCGCGCAAGCCGCGCGGCGCGCGGACCCGCGGCGGGCGCTGCGGGCCCTGGCCCGACGCGGATTCGCGGGCGCGGCCGCGCTCGTGCTGGCGGCGCTCGCGTGCTACGGGACGCTCGCCGCAATCGCGCTCCTGTCGCTCGCCGGCGTCGCGCTCGTGGTCAATCCGGCGCTGTGGGCAGGAACGATCGTGCTGTTTGCTGCGCTTGCGACGATCGCGGTCGCCGTCGGCGTGCGCCGGCATGGCGGCTATGCGGCGCTCGGACTTGCCGTGACGGGACTTGCAGCTCTCGCGTACGTGCAATTCGTTGAATACAGCGCCGGCCTGGAGCTCGCCGCGTTTGGCCTGCTCGCCGCTGGCGTGGCACTCGATTTCCTGCGGCAGCGCAACAGCGATGTGGCAGCGACGTGACGAGCCGGTGGGAACCGAAGTTACCGCTCATGCGTCCTTCATGGTGCCCGGTCATCGGGCGCCAACTGACGGAGGACGGACATGAAAACGTTATCGGTATCACTCACCATTCCAGTATTCGGTTTCGCGTTTGGCGTCGGGGCGGTCCCCCCGGCGGCGGCGCAATCCGTGTATTCGGGCGATCAGCCGCATATCGTCGCGCCTGAGCAGCTCACTTGGACCGATGCGCCGGCGGTTGCGCGCGGCGCAAAGATCGCCGTGATCGAGGGACCGCTCAACAAACCGGTGCCGTTCACGTTCCGGCTCAAGATTCCAGCCAACTCGAAGATCGCCCCGCACACCCACCCGGCTTACGAGCGCGTGACGGTGCTCTCGGGCACTTTCCACTTTGCGCACGGAAACCGCTACGATCCCGCAGGGACGAATGCATTGGGCCCCGGCGGCGTCGCAATCATGCCGCCCGGCACGCCGATGTTCGGCTACACTAAGGAAGACACGGTCATACAGCTGCACGGCATGGGCCCGTGGGGCCTGAATTATCTAGATCCCGCCGACGACCCCAGGAAGAAATAGGCGCAGCGGTCCGAAGAGCGGGCTGGGATCCTGGATGGCAACCCGACCGGAGGAGACCACCATGTCTGTCATGTGTCCGATTGACCTCGACCGGGAAAAACTCAAGTCCGAGGTGCGTACGATTTACGCCAAGGTCGCGGAGAACCCCCAGGGCGATTTTCACTTCCACCGCGGCCCGGAGTATGCCGCGCGGCTTCTGGGTTACGATCTTGTGGAACTCGATGCCTTGCCGCGGATCGCCACCGCACCTTTCGCGGGCGTCGGGAACCCGTTCATGATGGAAGCGCTGCCGTCGGGCGGGACCGTCATTGACATCGGCTCCGGCGCGGGAATGGATTGCCTCCTCGCTGCGAAACGGGTCGGCCTGCAGGGCCGGGTTGTGGGCATCGACATGACCGACGCCATGCTCGCGCGGGCGCGCCTCGGCGCGGCCGAGGCGAAGTTGCCTCAGGCCCGATTCGAGAAAGCGGACATGACCGAGTTGCCGCTCGACTCCGGGACCGTCGACGTCGTGATTTCCAACGGCGTCATCAACCTCGCTCCGGAAAAGCAAAAGGTGTTCAACGAACTGTTCCGGGTGGTGAAGCCCGGCGGCAGGTTGCAGTTCGCCGACATCATCGTCGGTACCGAGCTGTCCGAGGATGCACGCAACAACATTGATCTCTGGACCGGGTGAATTGCCGGCGCTCTGCAGGTTGCAGAGATGATCGAAGCGCTGCAGCAAACCGGGTTCCGGAATGTCCGAGTTTGTAATTTTTTCAATAGTTTCTCGGGAACTACCAAGGAAGGAGTGGCCCGGAAATACGGCGTGCAGGGGGCCAACTTCGTCGCGTACAAGGCCGGGTAATTCTGGAGCGCGGGCCCTTGACTCATTCAGTCGTGTTTGGACGACTGAGCGTCTGGCGCGACAGTGCCGGGCTTGATGACAAGCAGGCGCGCGAGCACGCCGCGCGGCTTGAACTGCGTGCCGGGGCCGAAAGTGAGATCGCGGCGCGCGACGATTACGTGAGGCTGCTCGGTGTCGCCCCGGGAGAGCGCGTGCTCGACGTGGGCTGT
>DASWIC010000193.1:0-10535 GCA_036397875.1 Burkholderiales bacterium | reverse complement strand
CTCAAGTTCAGCTCGATCGTGATCGGCTACGCCGACTCGCTCACCCAGGGCACGATGAGCCTGCTGTCCGCGGTTGGCGTGGAAGCCACGAAGGCGCTGGTGCACGACGTGAAGCTGCTCTACACCGCGATCTTCACCTCGCTGATCGTCTGGATCGTGGGGCTCGCGGTGCCGGTGACGGCTTCATACATCATCTGCGCCGTGATCGCGGCGCCCGCGCTGATCACCCTGGGGGTGCAGGATTTCGCCGCGCATATGTTCATTTTCTATTACGCGGTGCTCTCGGAAGTGTCGCCGCCGACCGCGCTGTCGCCGTTCGCCGCCGCCGCGATCACCGGCGGCGATCCCTACAAGACGACGTTGCAGTCGTGGAAATACACGATGCCGGCATTCCTGGTGCCGTTCATGTTCGTCCTCGACCCGGCGGGGCTCAACCTGCTGCTGCAGGGCTCGTTCAAGGCGCTCGCGACGGCCTCGGTGGTGGACATCGCCACGGTGAGCGTGACCGCGATGTTCGGGATCGCGGCGCTCGCCGCCGGGATGCAGGGGTGGGTGTTCAAGCAGACCACCCGGTTGGAGCGGTGGCTGCTGATCCTCGCCGGGCTCGCGCTGGTTTACCCGCGGGCGGCGTTCGACTATATTGGGATCGCGCTTCTCGCTACGGTCGTCGTGATTCAGAAGCTGCGTCGAAGCGGTCCCCATGCAGGAGCTGGATAGCTATCAGGCGAAATTTCCGACGCCGTTTGCCGTGCTCGGCATCCGCACGGCCGGCGACCGCCTGACCGGCATCGAGTACTTTCCGCGCGAAGTCGCAACCCTCGCGCCGCTCAGCCGTTTCGCCGAGCGCGTGTGCCGGCAGATCGAGCGCTACCTCGACGACCCTGAATTTTCCTTCGACCTTCCGTTCGACACCCGCGGCACCGATTTCCAGTGCCGGGTGTGGCGCGCCGTCCACGACATTCCGAGCGGCCGGACGCTAACCTACAGGGACGTCGCGCGCCGGCTCGGCAGCGCGCCGCGTCCGGTCGGTGGCGCGTGCGGCGCCAACCGCATTCCGCTCGTCATTCCCTGCCATCGCGTCGTCGCGAGCGGCGGCATCGGCGGCTTCATGCACGCCCGCCGCGGACCGGGGATCGAGATCAAGCGCTGGCTGCTCCGGCACGAGGGCGTGAGCGTGTAAGGCTACTTCGGCACGAGCCCGATTTCCTTGGCCACCTTGCCGTATTTCTCGTACTCGCTCTTCATCAGCTTGCCCAGGTATTCCGGCGACTCGGTCCAGACGTCCAGTCCGAGGGCTTCCAGCTTCGCGCGCACTTCCGGACGTTTCATCGCGGCGTTCGCTTCGCGGTTGAGGATCGTGATGATCTCCTTCGGCACCTTGGCCGGGGCGACGAATCCGAACCAGCCGCCGGAGGTGAAGCCAGGCACCGTTTCCGCGATGGTCGGATAGTCGGGATAGTTGGACGCGCGCGTCGCTTTGCCGATGCCGAGCAGCCGCACCCTGCCGGCCTGGATGAACGGGTAAAGGCCCGTGAACGAGCCAAAGGTGGCATCCACCCGCCCGCTCATGACTTCCGCTGCCGCCGGCGCCACCCCTTTGAAGGGGACATGCACATACTCGAAGCCCACGAGGGAGCGGAAGGCCTCGGTCGTCATGTGCATGAAGGCGCCCTCGCCATTGGTCGCGAAGCTCACCTTGCCCGGGTTTGCCTTCAAGTACTTGACGAATTCGGCAACGTTCTTGAACGGAGTGGTCGGAGACACCACCAGCGCGAGGTAGTTGGTCGCGATCAACGCAACGGGCTGGAAATCCTTCATCGCGTCGTAGGGCACGTTTTTCATCGTGTGCGGGATGACCGACAGGTTGCCGCCCTGCCCGCAGGCGAAGGTGTAACCATCCGCGGGCGCTTTTGCGGCCAATGCCAAACCGATCGTGCCGCCCGCACCGGGCCGGTTGTCGGCCACGAACGACTGGCCAAGACGCTCGCCCATATGCTGGCCCAGCAGGCGGGCAAAGGTGTCGCAGGGATCGCCGGGCGCCTGGGGAACGATGACGCGAATCGCCCGGGTGGGGTATTTCTGCGCCAGCGCGGTGCCTGTCACGAAAGCGCACGCCACCAGCAACGGCACGAGACGTGTAATAGTTATCATGGGCCTCCCCCTTGTTGTCCGTTCGGAATATTCTGCCGCGAATGTCAGCATACTTCAACGCCGCCGGGGTTGATATCATAATCCATGGCTGGAGAGGATTTCGCGGTCATCGATGAGTTCTGCGACGCCCTGTGGCTCGAGGATGGCCTCGCAAAGAACACGCTCGAAGCCTACCGCAGGGACCTGAAGCAGTTCGCGGGGTGGCATGCGGCGCGTCACGGCCGCAAGCTGATCGAGGCCGACAACGGCGGCATCCAGGCCTACCTGGGGCACCTGTTCAGGAAGAAAACGCGTGCCACCAGCGCCGCCCGTTTTCTCTCGAGCGCGAAGCGCTTCTATCGCTACTGCCTGCGCCAGGGAAAAATCCGTTCCGATCCGACGTTGAGGATCGACTCCCCGAAGCTGCCCCGGGGGTTGCCCAAGAGCTTGACGGAGGAGGACGTCGAAAGCCTGCTGGCCGCGCCCCCGGTGGCGGAGGCGCTCGGGCAGCGCGACAAAGCCATGCTGGAGACGCTGTACGCGAGCGGGCTGCGCGTTTCGGAGCTGGTGACGCTCAAGCTCGGCCAGGTAAGCCAGGATATGGGAGTCGTGCGCGTCGTGGGCAAGGGCTCCAAGGAGCGGCTCGTGCCGCTCGGCGAGGAAGCGCTCGACTGGATCCGGCGCTACGTGAGGGAAGCGCGGCCGGAGCTGCTCGCCGGGCGCGCGAGCGATGACCTGTTCATCACCGCGCGCGGGGCAGCGATGACGCGCCAGATGTTCTGGCACCTGCTGCGCCGCTACTCCGTGCAAGCGGGCTTGAAGCAGCCGGTCTCGCCGCACACGCTGCGCCACGCCTTCGCCACGCACCTGCTGAACCACGGCGCCGACCTGCGCGTCGTGCAGCTCCTGCTCGGCCACTCGGACATTTCCACCACCCAGATCTATACGCACGTCGCGCGGGAGCGCCTGAAGCAGCTGCACGCGAAGCATCACCCCCGAGGGTGAAGGCTGCCCCTCTCGAGGGTGATGCCGACCCGCTTCACGTCCTTCTCCACCGCGAGCTTGCTGACGCTGACCTTGACCCACGGCGCCTTGAATTCCGTCATCACGAGCTGGGCGAGGTGCTCGGCGAGCCGCTCGACGAGCAGGAAGCGCTCCTCCCGCAGCGACGCCCGGATGCGCTGGAGCACCTTGGCGTAGTCGATCGTCTCGCGGATCCTGTCGCTGCGCAGGCGGTCGCTGTCCGGGATCCCGATCTCGAGATCGAGCTGGACCGTCTGCGGCACCTTGCGCTCCCAATCGTAGACGCCGATCAGGATGTCGAGGCGCAGGTCGCTGATGAAGATGACGTCCATTCGGGGCTAGAATGAGCGGCAATTGTAAGTGAATTCGCATGAGCACCGTAGCGCTTGCGCTGCTGGCGTACCTGCTGGGCTCGATTCCCTTCGCGGTAATCGTGAGCCACGCATTTACGCTGCCCGACCCGCGCAGCTACGGCTCGGGCAATCCCGGCGCGACCAACGTGCTGCGCACGGGAAGAAAAGCCGCGGCGGCGCTGACCCTGCTGGGCGATGCCTTCAAAGGCTGGCTGGCGGTATTCCTGGCGCAACGAATGGCCGAAGCCGGGTCGGCGGAGATCGCGGTGGCAGCCGCCGCGGTGGCCGCCACGCTCGGCCACATGTACCCGGTGTTTCTGCGTTTCCGGGGCGGCAAGGGCGTATCCACGGCGACGGGCGTCCTGCTTGCGCTCGATCCGTGGCTCGCCGCGGGAGCCGTCGCAACCTGGCTCATCATCGCCTACTTCTTCCGCTACTCCTCCCTCGCCGCGCTGGTCGCGGCGGCGTTCGCGCCGTTCTTCGCGTTTTTTCTCTTCGGCATGGGCCGCTTTCCCCTGGTGGAGGCGCTTGGCGTCACCGTGATCGCGCTGTTGATTGCGTGGCGCCATCAGGCCAACGTCCGAAATCTCATCGCTGGCACCGAGGGAAGAATCGGCGGCGGCAGTGGCTCGCCACAGAGCTAGATCTCGTCATCCCCTCGGAGGCGGGAAGTTCCTTCCCCACTTGCGGGGGAAGGTTAGGATGGGGGGATGACACCGTTACTGCGTGGCGGTTTCGAGATCCCAGCGGGGGCGCACCGTAAAGCCGAGTGATGAGTGATGAGCGGTGGGTGATGAGTGTTCGAGCCGCTTCGCCGCTGCGAATGCAATCATGGCGCCATTGTCGGTGCAGAACTCAATTTCGGGATAGAACGCCTGCACGCCGTGCCCGCGCGCCGCGACCGCGAGCCGGGCGCGCAGGGTGAGGTTAGCGCCGACCCCGCCCGCAATCACCAGCCGCCTGAGCCCAGTGTGGCGAAGCGCCGCGAGCGCCTTCGCGACCAGAACCTCCACGATCGCCGCCTCGATCTCGGCGGCGAGATCGGCGCGCGCAGCCTCATCGATCGCGCGTTCCTTCACGGTCGTCAGCACCGCGGTCTTCAGCCCGCTGAAACTGAAGTCGAGATTCCCGCTCGCGAGCATCGGGCGCGGCAGGCTGAACCGGCCTGCCGTTCCGCTCGCGGCGAGCCGCGCGAGCGCGGGGCCGCCGGGATAGTCGAGGCCGAGCAGCTTGGCCGTCTTGTCGAAAGCCTCGCCCGCCGCGTCGTCCAGTGTCTCGCCGAGAAGCCCGTAATCGCCGACCCCGTTCACGCGCATCAACTGGGTGTGGCCGCCGGAGACCAGGAGGGCGACGAAGGGGAAGGCCGGGGCGGGCCTTGAGAGCAGCGGCGAGAGCAGGTGCGCTTCGAGATGGTGCACGCCGACCGCGGGAATGCCCAGCGCGTAGGCAAGGCCGCGCGCAACCGCGGCCCCGACCAGCAGCGCGCCCGCCAGCCCGGGACCTTCGGTGTAGGCGACCGCGGTCAGTTCCGTCAGTCGGCAGCCGGAGCGCTCGAGCAGGCGGCCAATGAGCGGCAGCAGGCGCCGGACGTGATCGCGCGACGCCAGCTCGGGCACGACACCGCCATAGTCGGCGTGCAGCCGCGCCTGCGAATGCAGGACGTGCCCGAGCAGCCCGCGCCCGCCGTCATACAGGGCGACGCCGGTCTCGTCGCAGGAGGTTTCGATGCCAAGCACCAGCACGGGGGATCAAATCGGCTTCAAAAATAGCTTATGGCTTGATATAATACGACTTTTCCAATTGCCACCAGGAATGTCATGACGACTGTCCGCGTCAAGGAGAACGAACCGTTCGAGGCGGCGCTGCGCCGCTTCAAGCGCACCGTGGAAAAGACCGGCCTGCTGACCGAACTGCGGGCGCGCGAGTACTACGAGAAGCCCACCACCGAGCGCAAGCGCAAGCTCGCCGCCGCGATCAAGCGCCATCACAAGCGCCTGCGCTCGCAGCTCCTGCCGCCGCGGATGTATTGAGCCTCAAGTCCCGCATCAACGATGACCTGAAGGCCGCAATGCGGTCGGGCGACGCCCGGCGCCGCGACGCCTTGCGCCTGTTGCTCGCCGCGGTCAAGCAGCGCGAAGTGGACGAGCGCAAGGAGCTGGGCGAGGCGGACGTCGTGAGCGTCATCGAGCGGATGATCAAGCAGCGCCGCGAGTCGATTGTCCAGTTCGAGAAGGGCGGGCGCCAGGACCTCGCACAGAACGAGCGCTACGAAAGCGACTTGCTGCAAGGCTACATGCCGCAGGCGCTGTCGGACGCCGAGGTCGCGGCCGCGGTGGCGGAAGCGATTTCCGCGGTCGGGGCCGGGTCCCCCGCGGACATGGGCAAGGTGATGGGCGTGCTGAAGGGCAAGCTCGCCGGAAAGTCCGACATGTCCAAGGTATCCGCGCTGGTGAAATCGAAACTGGCAGGATAGTTGCTTGTTACCGCGGCGCCGAGACCGCCGCGATTTTTCCTGTTCCTGCTCGTTCCGGCGGAGCTATACTCCGAACTGATGCGGATCGCGGCAATTCAACGCGCCCGGCACTGCGGGCGTGCAGTCCACTCACCAGTCACGAGCCTGTCCTGAGCGGTGCCGAAGGATCACGAGTCACGCATCGCCGGCAGATGATTCCCCAATCGTTCATCCAGGACCTCCTCGGGCGCGTCGATATCGTCGAAGTCGTGGACCGGCAAGTGAAATTGAAGCGCGCCGGGGCGAATTACGTGGCGTGCTGCCCGTTCCACAGCGAGAAGACGCCGTCGTTCACGGTATCGCCCACGAAGCAGTTCTACCATTGCTTCGGCTGCGGCGCGCACGGGACGGCGGTCGGATTCCTGATGGAGCACGGCGGCCTCGGCTTCGTCGAGGCGGTCAAGGAGCTGGCTCAGCTGGTGGGCATGAAGGTGCCGGAAGTCCACACTGAGACGGAGCGGCGCCGGGCGGAGGTTGGAGAAAGCCTCCATGAGGTGCTGCTCCGTGCAGCGAGCCATTACCGGACGCAATTGAAAGAAGCATCGCATGCCGTCGAGTATCTCAAGAAGCGCGGTCTTTCCGGCGAAATCGCCAAGCGCTTCGGCATCGGATTTGCCCCGGAGGAATGGCAGGGACTTGCGGCGGCGTTCACCGATTACGAGGGCAAGGCGCTCGCGGAAGCGGGGCTGGTGAAGAGCAACGACGACGGCCGGCGCTACGACGTGTTCCGCAACCGCATCATGTTCCCGATCGTGGACGTGCGCGGCAACGTGATCGGTTTTGGCGGGCGGGTCCTCGGCGACGGCGAGCCGAAATACCTGAACTCACCCGAAACGCCGGTATTCGAGAAAGGGCGCGAGCTCTACGGTCTCTACCAGGCGCGGCGCGCGATCCGCGACGCCGGCCGGGTGCTGGTGGTCGAGGGCTACCTGGACGTGATCGCGCTCGCGCAGGCGGGCGTCGAGTACGCGGTCGCGACGCTCGGCACCGCGACGACCCCGCTGCACGTTCAGAAGCTCCTGCGCCAGGCGGACGAGATCGTGTTCTGCTTCGACGGCGACGCCGCGGGCCGCCGCGCGGCCTGGCGTGGGCTCGAAGTGAGCCTCGCCCAGCTCGCCGACGGCAAGCAGGTACGGTTCCTGTTCCTGCCCGAGGGCGAGGATCCGGACACTTTTGTTCGCAAGCACGGGAAAAGCGTGTTCGAAGGCCTGCTCGGACGGGCGGTTCCGTTGTCGAGATTTCTGATCGACGAGCTTGCCGGGCGCGTGGATCTTTCCGTGGCCGAGGGCCGCGCCCGATGCGTGCACGAAGCGAAGCCCCTGTTGCGGCAGATGCCGGCCGGGGTGCTACGGCTCCAGCTCGCGCGGGAGCTCGCCGAGAAGTGCCGCCTGAGTGTGGAAGAGCTCATGCAGTTGTGCGAGCTTGCCTCGCCATCGGCGAAGCCCGCGGGAGGGCCGGCGCGAGCGGCGCGTACGCCGCCAACGTCCCTGGTACGGCAGTTGCTGCGGCTGCTGGTGTCGAACCCCGGCTTCCTGGAGCAGTTGTCTCCGGAGCGGCGCGCGTTGCTGGTTGCACCCGAACTGGCGCCGGTCGCGGAGCTGGTGGACGCGCTCAGGGAAACCGGCGCCACGACGCCGGCGATGTTGTTCGAAGCCACCCGCGAATCGCGGTTCGCGGCGCTCTACCAGGAGGTGGCTGGCGAATCGCTTTCCGTCGACGGCGACGAAAACTCCACGCTCGCCGACCTGAACGGGATGTTCAACCAGTTGGAGCTGCTGCAGGTCCGCGGCGAGTTCGAGCGCTTGAGCGCCGGCGGGAAGCGCAGCGAGGTCGAGCGCCAGCGCTTCCTGGAAGTCGCGCGCCGCCTGGACGAGCTGAAGCGGGCCACGACCGGCAGTCGCCAGGGAATTTGAAATGAATCCACGGGTTGAAGTGTTTGCTCCCTGGCCCAAGATAGATGGTTCCCGTCGCACCGGGCTGGCGCAGAAATTGCTTTGGGGACAAACAGTTGGGACGTAACTTTAGCGTGTAGGCGTGGTCGAACGAGAGTATAATCCGCGGCTTTTTTGACGCGGCATCACAGGGGAACCGCAAGAGATGGCGAAATTGAGGAAAGCGAAGGCAAGAGCCGGGGCGCGGAAGAAGTCCGCCGCCAGGGGTCGTCACGCGCCCAAGCGCGCCGCCAGGGCGCGGGCGAAGATCAAGGCGAGCCGGCCGCGGCAGCTGGTCCTGAAGGCGAAGCCGGCGAAACCCCTGGCCAAGGGCGCGGTGCCGGCCAAGGTTGCCGGCAAAGTCCCCCAGCGGATGGACAAGGCGGCGCTGAAAAAGGCGCTGCTGGATGAGCGCATCGCGCGCGCGCAGTTGCAGGCCAAGGGGAAGGGGGGCCGGCGCTCCACGCGCGGGCTGACCGCCAAGGAAAAGGCGCTGGTCAAGGAGTTCGAGCGCCGCGAGCTGTCGCCCGCCGATGCCGAGGCGCGGCGCACCCGGCTGAAGAACCTCATCGTGCTCGGCAAGGAGCGGAGCTACCTCACCTACGCCGAGATCAACGATCACCTGCCGGACGACATGCTCGATGCCGAGCAGATCGAGAACATCATCGGCATGATCAACGACATGGGCATCCAGGTCTACGACGAGGCGCCGGACGCCGAGACGCTGCTGATGTCCGAGGCGACACCGCCGGTCGCCGACGAGGAGGCGGTCGAGGAAGCGGAGGCGGCGCTGTCCACGGTCGATTCCGAGTTCGGTCGAACCACCGACCCGGTGCGCATGTACATGCGCGAGATGGGATCGGTGGAACTGCTCACGCGGGAGGGCGAAATCGAGATCGCCAAGCGCATCGAGGACGGGCTGCGCCACATGATCCAGGCGATCGCGGCATGTCCCACCACGATCGCCGAGATCCTCGCCTTCGCCGAGCGCATCGACAAGGACGAGATCCGCGCGGACGAGCTGATCGACGGGCTCATCGATCCCACCGCGAAGAACGAGCCGATCCAGGAGCTCGCCGAGGGCGACGACATGGAGGAAGAGCTCGAGACCGCCGAGGCGGAAGACGAGGACGGCGGAACCGCGCAGACCGCCGACCAGCTCAAGCTCAAAGCGGACGCGTTGAGGCGATTCGGGGTCATGCGCTCGCTCTACATCCGGATGACGCGCGCGCTCGCGCGCAACGGCCCGCGGAGCCGCGCCTATCTCCAGTCGCGCAACGCGATCCTCGAGGAGCTCATGAAGATCCGCTTCGCGGCGAAGCAGATCGAGGCGCTGTGCGATTCCATCCGCAGCCTGGTGGGGGAGGTCCGCAGCTACGAGCGCAGCATCATGGAGCTGTGCGTCGACAAGGCACGGATGCCGCGCCCGCACTTCATCAAGGAATTTCCGGGCAAGGAAGGGAATCTCCGCTGGATCAAGGGCGAGATCGAGGCGCGGCACCCGTGGAGCGAGGCGCTCGAGCGCTTCGAGCCGGCGATCGTTGAGAAGCAGCAGAAGCTGCTCACCCTGCAGGACCGCGTCGGCATCCCGATCAAGGACCTGAAGGAGATCAACCGCCAGATGTCCACCGGCGAGGCGAAGGCGCGCCGCGCGAAGCGCGAGATGACGGAGGCGAACCTGCGCCTCGTGATCTCGATCGCCAAGAAGTACACCAACCGCGGGCTGCAGTTTCTCGATCTCATCCAGGAGGGGAACATCGGCCTCATGAAGGCGGTGGACAAGTTCGAGTACCGCCGCGGCTACAAGTTCTCGACCTACGCCACGTGGTGGATCCGCCAGGCCATCACGCGCTCGATCGCGGACCAGGCGCGCACCATCCGCATCCCGGTGCACATGATCGAGACCATCAACAAGATGAACCGCATCTCGCGCCAGATCCTGCAGGAGACCGGGCAGGAGCCCGATCCCGCGCTGCTCGCGGAGAAGATGGAGATGCCGGAGGACAAGATCCGCAAGATCCTGAAGATCTCCAAGGAGCCGATCTCGATGGAAACGCCGATCGGCGACGACGACGATTCGCACTTGGGCGACTTCATCGAGGACCAGTCCACGGTCGCGCCCAACGAGGCGGCGGTCTACGCGAGTCTCCGCGGCGTCACCAAGGACGTGCTCGACACGCTCACCCCGCGCGAAGCGAAGGTGCTGCGGATGCGCTTCGGCATCGAGATGAACACCGACCACACGCTGGAAGAGGTCGGCAAGCAGTTCGACGTCACCCGCGAGCGCATACGCCAGATCGAGGCGAAGGCGCTGCGCAAACTCCGCCACCCCTCGCGCTCCGAGCGGCTGCGCAGCTTCCTCGACCAGGAAACCTGACCTATAGAAGACTCCCCTCCTGCCCGAGGAGGGGAGCTTGCGCAGCAAGCGAGGTGGTGGGAGAGCGCTCGAAGTCGCGTCCTTCGAATTCCCGGCACATCTCCCGCCTTTCGCCTTCCGCTGTTCTCCTTATAATTGATCCGGCGGGTCTGTAGCTCAGCCGGTCAGAGCAGGGGACTCATAATCCCTTGGTCGTTGGTTCGAATCCA
>DASWIC010000192.1:0-5750 GCA_036397875.1 Burkholderiales bacterium | reverse complement strand
ATGGAAAAGGAACAGACGTTGAGCATACTGAATGCCCTGGCGAACGGCGTTCACCCGGCGACGGGAGAGAAGTTCGCGGCCGACGGCCCGTACCAGCACCCCGATACGGTCCGGGCGCTATTCGAGGCGATGCGCGCGGTCGAGGGCGGCGGGGCCGCGGCGCCGGCCCCGGAGCGGAAACCCGCCTTCCCGCAAAGCGGCTCGGGCTCGCGCTGGAGCGCGGACGAGGAGGAGCGCCTGGCGGGCGGCTTCGACGCCGGCAGGACCGTGGACGAGCTCGCCCGCGCGCACAATCGATCGCGTGCGGCGATCGAGGCGCGGCTGGTGCGGCTCGGCAAGATGGACGCCTCGGCGGTCACCTCGCCGCTGCGCTATCCGCCCACGCCCGCGGCCAGCGCCGCAAGCCGCGGCACGTGACGGCGCGATCCATTGGGGCGCCGCGCGCGTCTCGGATGATAAACTCGGCGCGGGCACGTGGGCGGAATCGGGAGGCGCGATCGACAGGGACTTCGGTGGGGAGGAAACGCGGATCCTGCGGGACGGCGGGTGCTTGATCATTCATGCCGCCGCCGCGGGGCCTGAAGCGTGCTCGAACTGGTTCGAGCCGGCGTGGTGGCAAGCGCAGGGCCAGGCGTTGCCGGCCGATACGGGACGGGGTGCGACGTGGTTCGTCGGCGCGCCCGGCGCGGAATGGGTGCTGCGCCACTACTGGCGCGGCGGCGGCGTTTCCCGCTGGATCGCGGACCGCTATCTCTGGCTGGGGCTCGAGCGCACGCGGCCGTTCATCGAGTTCCGCCTCACGCTGCGCCTGCGTGCGCTCGACCTGCCGGTACCGCGCCCGGTCGCGGCGCGCGTGCTGCGCGCCGGCTTCACCTACACCGGCGATCTCATCACCGAGCGGCTGCCCGCGGTGCCCTGCTCGAGCCTCATGGCGAAGAATGCGCTCGACGCGGCAGGATGGCGCGCGGCGGGCGCATGCGTTGCGCGCTGCCACGGCGCCGGGCTCGACCACGCGGACCTGACCCTGAACAACCTGCTGCTCGGTCGCGACGGCATGGCGCACGTCATCGACCTCGATCGGGCCGTGCTGCGCGCGCCGGGCCGCTGGGCGTCAGCCAATCTCGCGCGCATGCAGCGCTCGCTCATTAAATTGACCCCGGATTGGACTGCGGCGGATCGTGATGCCGTGTGGCGCGAGTTTATGGCCGGCTACTCGGCGTCCTAGCGCACCCGCGGGAATCCAGCTACACCCACCACACCCGGGCCGCGGCCACGATCCAGAATACGAGCGTGCCGGCGAGGTTGCCCCAGCCGTGATTCTGGCGGAGCAGCCCCCAATTCCAATACAGCACGGGATTGCCGCGGTACGGCCGGCCCGGCAGGAAGCGCCGCACCGCCGCGCAGTAGTCCGCATACGGCGCGCCGAGCACACCCTGGAGCCGCGCCTCTTCGCGCTTGACGCGGTTCACCATGTAGAAGTAGTACACGACCGCGTAGGCCAGCATCACCCACCCGTTGCCGAGCAGCATCACGGCTCCGAGTATGATGAAGAAGCGGCCGAGATACATGGGATTGCGCGTGAGCGTGTAGGGACCGTTGCAGGCGAGATCGCGGTTCTTGTCCAGCGAAGCGAAACACCACAGCTGGATGAGCTCCCCGACCATGGACACGAGAAAACCCGGCCACAGCCAGCGCGGATCGGCGAACCACAGTACCGCGGCGGCGAGCGCGAGCACCAGCGGCACGCGCATTCTTACCCAGAAGGCGCGGAAGCCGGCGTGGTTGAACAGCGCGTGAACGGGTTCGAGGATCATTTTCTGCGCATTCCGAAGTAGCCGCGCAGCACCCAGAGGCGGCGCCACCAGTTTACTTGAGCGAGCAGGCGCGCGCGCGCCTCCCCCAGGGTCTCCGGGCTCCTGCGCTCCCAGTGCTTGTACACCCCGGCGAGGTCGAATTGCTCGGCCGAGCGGCGCAGGCGCGCCGGCATCCACCCGGTGCCGAGGTGGGACTGGAAGTCCAGCAGCACCGGCTCGCCGTGCTCCGACACCAGGACGTTGCGGCCGTTGCGCACATCCAGGTGCAGAATGCCGCCCACCGCATGCACCTCGCTGAGCAGGCGCTCAAGCCGCGTGAAGAAATCGGCAGCGCGCGGGCCAAGGTCCGCGTCGTTGAGCGGCACGCCGGAAACGAAGCGGTAGGCCAGCGCGTGGGCATCGAGCCGGAACGCTCCAGCCGGCACGCCCGCGACTCCGGCCAGCCTGCCCAATGCCCGCAATTCCCGGCGAATCAGCAGGCGGCCGATCGTGTTGCGCACGGTGAAGCTCCGCGGCCGGAAATCCTTCACCACCCAGCGCTCGCCGCGGCGGCGATGCAGGTAGAGCACCGCGTTGGCCCAGCGGCCCCGGCTCAATATTTCGCCCGGAGCCTGCTCCAACTGCGCGCGCGTGAAGGGGGCGGGTGTGCTCGCGGGATGAGGGGTGCTCGGCGTCAAGGGGTGGCGGAGACCGGGCCGGCGAGGAGTTGCGGGGGCGGCAAGGCCCGCCGCTTTCGCGGCGGATGATAGCAGATTCAGGCAGGCACGGCGGGCGCGAGCGCGCGGGCGAGCAGCGACAAGCCGATCAGAAGCAGCAGGCCGGCGACCACTCGCAGGAGCCCCGCGCGCGGGATGCGCCCGTGGACGCGGTTTCCGATCCAAAGTCCCGCCAGGGCAAACGGCACGAGCATCGCAAAGCCGATCAGGCGGTCGGCGAGCATGAGCCCGCTCGCCGTGAACACCACGGCCCGCATCGAGACCGAGAAAATCACCATGTTGGACAGCGTGGCGCGAAAGGCAATCTTGTCCCGCAAGCGGTGCGTGAGGTAGACCGCGTAGGGCGGGGCGCCAATGCCGAACAGCGTCCCGCACGCGCCGCCCACGAAGCCGGCGACCGGCGCCCACGCGCGGCTCACCGTCCGCACCGCCTCCCCCTGCCGCAGCGCGTAGATGCCATAGGCCACCAGGAACGCGCCGATCCCGGCGATCGTCGCCTGGCGCGGCAGGGCGACCAGCAAGGTCACTCCCGCAACGGCTCCCGCGAGCGAGAGCGGCACCATCCATCTGAGCTCCGACCAGTCCGCCTCGCGCGAGAAGCGCACGCCGAGGGCGAGCGCCGCCGAGACGTCGAGCAGCACGCACATCGGCAGCACGAAGTCGAGCGGCAGGAAATGCGTGAGGACCGGAACGGTGAACAGCGCCGCGCCGAAGGCCGAGATGCCGAAAATGACGTAAGCCCCGGCCACCACCGCGGCGGCGATGACAAAGGTGGTCAGGTCGAACGGAACGGTCATGAAAAAGAAAAGGCGCCGGTGATTCCTCCGACGCCTCTCTGCGCGTCGCGCCGGATGAACAGCAATCTATTTGTCCGTTCGATCCGGCGCAGTCTGATCGGGCGACTCCGCGTCCCGATCAGACTATGTTGAGATGCTCGATCCCCGTCGTCAGGTCCTTCTCCTTCGCTTCCTTGCCGTGGAGCTTGATCATCAGCCGCAGCTCGTTGACGGAATCGGCGTTGCGCAGGGCGTCCTCGTAGCTGATCAGCCCCTGCTCGTAGAGGTCGAACAGGTGCTGGTCGAAGGTCTGCATGCCGAGCTCGCGCGATTTCGCCATGATGCCCTTGATCTCGTGCACCTCGCCCTTGAAGATCAGGTCCTGGATGAGCGGCGAATTGAGCAGGACTTCCACGGCCGCCACCCGCCCTCGGCCGTCCTTCTTCGGGATCAGGCGCTGCGACACCATCGCCCGGATGTTGAGCGAAAGGTCCATCAGCAGCTGGGCCCTGCGGTCATGCGGGAAGAAGTTGATGATGCGGTCGAGGGCCTGGTTGGCGCTGTTGGCGTGCAGCGTCGTCAGGCACAGGTGGCCGGTTTCGGAAAACGCCACCGCATAGTCCATGGTCTCGCGGTCGCGGACCTCGCCGATCAGGATCACGTCGGGCGCCTGGCGCAGCGTGTTCTTCAGCGCGGAGAACCAGTTTTCCGTATCCACTCCCACCTCGCGCTGGGTGATCACGCAGTTCTTGTGCTCGTGCGTGAATTCGACCGGATCCTCGATGGTGACGATGTGGCCGTAGCTGTTCTCGTTGCGGTAGCCGGTCATCGCCGCGAGCGTGGTGGACTTGCCGCAGCCGGTGCCGCCCACCAGGAGGATGAGCCCCCTCTTGGTCATGCAGATGTCCTTCAACACGGCCGGCAGGTTGAGTTCCTCGAACTTCGGGATCGTCGTCGTGATGGTCCGCAGCACCATGCCGATCCGCCCCTGCTGCACGAACGCATTCACGCGGAAGCGGCCGATGCCGCCGGGATTGATCGCGAAGTTGCACTCCTTGGTCGCCTCGAATTCCTGCGCCTGCTTGTCGTTCATCATCGCCCGCGTCAGCTCGATCGTATGCTGCGTCATGAGCGGCTGATTGGCGACCGGCGTCATCTTGCCGTCGAGCTTGATCGCCGGCGGAAATCCGGCGGTGATGAAGAGGTCGGAGGCCTTCTTCGCCACCATCGCCCGCAGCAGATCGTGCATGAACTTGACTGCCTGGTCTCGGTCCATATTTCGACTCCGTCAGCGAAACACCACCGTGCCCAAGTAACCGGTCCCCATCACGAGTCACCAGTCACGAGTCAGTTGCTTACTTGAAGTTGTCCTTGTTGGCCGCCTTGGTGCGCGCCTCATCCACCATGATGACATTGCGCCGGACCAGGTCCGTCAGGTTCTGGTCGAGCGTCTGCATGCCGAAGCCCTGGCCGGTCTGGATCGCGGAATACATCTGCGCCACCTTGTTTTCCCGGATCAGGTTCCGGATCGCGGGGGTTCCGATCATGATTTCGTGCGCGGCGACGCGGCCCGCGCCGTCCTTGGTCTTGCACAGCGTCTGGGAGATCACGGCGCGCAACGATTCCGACAGCATCGCCCGCACCATTTCCTTTTCCTCCGCCGGAAATACGTCGATGATCCGGTCGATGGTCTTGGCCGCGGAGCTCGTGTGCAGCGTGCCGAACACCAGGTGGCCGGTCTCTGCCGCGGTCATCGCCAGCCGGATGGTTTCCAGGTCGCGCATCTCGCCCACCAGGATCACGTCCGGGTCCTCGCGCAGCGCGCTGCGCAGCGCGTTGGCGAAGGACAGCGTGTGGGGCCCCACCTCGCGCTGGTTGATCAGGCATTTCTTGGCCTCGTGCACGAACTCGATCGGGTCCTCGACCGTCAGGATGTGGCCGTGCTCGTTCTCGTTGATGTAGTTGACCATGGCGGCGAGCGTCGTCGACTTGCCGGAACCGGTGGGTCCTGTCACCAATACAATGCCGCGCGGATTCTCGGAGATGTCCTGGAAGCTCTTCGGGGCCTTGAGGTCCTCGAGCGACAGCACCTTGGACGGAATCGTGCGGAAAACGGCGCCCGCGCCGCGTTGCTGCACGAACGCGTTCACGCGGAAGCGCGCCAGGTTCGGGATCGCGAACGAGAAGTCGCACTCGAGGTTTTCCTCGTAGAACTTGCGCTGGCCGTCGTTCATGATGTCGTAGACCATCGCGTGCACGTCCTTGTGCTCCATGGCGGGCAGGTTGATGCGCCGCACGTCGCCGTGAACCCGGATCATGGGCGGCAGGCCCGAGGACAGGTGCAGGTCGGAGGCCTTGTTCTTGACGACAAATGCCAGCAGTTCGGAGATGTCCATCTATAATGCTCCAGTCACGTGGGAGGGTTTGCACGAAGGATGAGGAGT
>DASWIC010000191.1:0-3594 GCA_036397875.1 Burkholderiales bacterium | reverse complement strand
GTTCGAGTCCGAAGCGCGACGCCTGATGCGCGAGTACGCCGTGCTGCCGGCGTACGAGATGGTCCTCAAGTGCTCGCACACGTTCAACCTCCTCGATGCGCGCGGCGCGATCTCGGTCACCGAGCGCGCCGCCTATATCGGACGCGTGCGCAACCTGGCGCGGGCAATCGCGCAGGCCTATTACGAATCCCGCGAAAAGCTCGGCTTCCCGATGCTGGGGCAGCCGGAGGCGGCGGGAAAGAAGGTCCGCGCCTGAACGATGCCGAACCGGAACGTCGAGAAGAAACCGCGCTCGGACACGCTGCTTGTCGAGTTGCTCACCGAGGAGCTGCCGCCGAAGGCGCTTTCCCTGCTCGCCCGGTCTTTCGCCGATGAGATCGCCAACGGCCTGATCCGCTGCCAGCTCAAGCAGCCAGCGCCGGATTGGCGCAGTCTTGCCACCCCGCGGAGACTCGCAGCGCTCGTGCCCGGGGTTCTGGCAGCCGCCCAGGACCGGGCCGAGGAGGTGGCGGGCCCCTCGATAAAAGCGCCGCCCGAGGCGGTTGCGGGCTTCGCGAAGAAGCACGGATCCGAGGTGAGCGCCCTCGCCCGCCGCGACACTCCGAAAGGGGCGGTCTACGTCGCTCGCGTCACGCTCAAGGGCGCTGCGTTGAATGCCATCCTTGCCGGGATCGTGGGCGACGCCATCAAGAAGCTTCCGATCCCGAAAACCATGCGCTGGGGCGACGGCGAGGCACAGTTCGTGCGTCCCGTGCATGGACTCGTGATGCTCCATGGGCCGCACATCGTGCCGGGCAGCGTGCTGGGAATCGAGAGCTCCAACAGGACCCAGGGCCACCGCTTTCTGTCCGGCGGCGCGATCGCGATCAAGCACGCGGACGAATACGAGCAGACGCTGCGCGACCAAGGAAAGGTCATTGCCAGCTACGAGGGCCGGCGCGACCGGGTCGTCAAGGCGCTGGAAACGGCTGCCGGCCAGGGCGCCGCGCTGGTCGCCGATGATGCCCTGCTCGACGAGATCACCGCGCTGGTCGAGGCGCCGGCCGTCTATGCAGGCGAGTTCGGCCGCGAGTTTCTCGAAGTGCCGGAGGAATGTCTGGTGCTCTCGATGCAGCGGCATCAGAAGTACGTGCCGCTGCGCGACAAAGGAACGGGGAAACTGCTCCCCCGTTTCCTGTTTGTCTCCAATATCGAGACGAAACAGCCGCGGGAGATCATCCACGGCAACGAGCGCGTGCTGCGGGCGCGGCTCGCGGACGCGAAGTTCTTCTACGACCAGGACCGCAAGACGCGGCTGGAGGCGCGCGTTCCGCGGCTTGCCGGCGTCGTCTATCACGGCAAGCTCGGCAGCCAGCTCGAGCGCGTCGAGCGCATCCAGCTGCTGGCCGGAAGGATTGCGCACGAGATCGGCGCCGACCCCCTGCTCACGGGGCGCGCGGCGTGGCTTTCAAAAGCCGATCTGCTGACGGAGATGGTCGGCGAGTTTCCCGAGCTGCAGGGGACCATGGGGCGCTATTACGCGACGCACGACGGCGAGCCGCGGGAGGTCGCCGAGGCGATCGGCGATCAATACCGGCTGAAGCTCGACGGCTCCGAACCGGTAAACCTGGCGAGCGCGAGCCTCTATCTTGCGGACCGCATCGAGCAGCTGACCGGGCTGTTCGGCGTCGGCGAGCGGCCGACCGGGGAAAAGGACCCCTACGCGCTGCGGCGCGCGGCGCTCGGCGTGATCAACGTATTCGAGCGGCTCGGCACCGTCCTCAGGCTGACCGGGAACACGGGGACGGACATCAAGGAGCTGCTGGAGTACTCGGCGGGGCTATACCCGGCGGGCATCCTGGCGCCCGATACCGTGGCCTCGGTGCACGGCTTCATCCTGGACCGCTACTGGAACCAGCTCGCCACGGTCTTTGCCAAGGATTCGGTCGAGGCCGTGTTGAGCCAGCGGCCGCCGCTCATGGATGTCGTCCGGCGAGTGGAGGCGGTCGAGGCGTTCCGCAGGCTGCCCGAAGCAGAAAGCCTCGCGGCCGCCAACAAGCGCGTGGCGAATCTGCTCAGGCAGGCCGCGGCGAAAGGCGAATCGTACACCCGCGCCGAATCGGACAAGCTGAAGGAGCCCGCCGAGCGCGAGCTCTACTCGGCCCTCGCAATCACGGCCGGCAACGCGAAGGGCCTCTACGAGCGTGGCGACTTCACCGGCTTCCTCAAGACTTTTGCAGCCCTGAAGGGCCCGGTCGACGCCTTCTTCGACTCGGTGATGGTGATGGTGGACGATCGCGAGCTGCGGGCCAACCGGCTGGCGCTGCTCGCCGAGCTGCGCACCGAGATGAATCGCGTCGCGGACCTGTCCAAGCTCGCCACATGAAGCTGGTGATCCTCGATCGCGACGGCGTCATCAACCACGACAGCCCGTCCTACATCAAGAGTCCCGAGGAATGGAAGCCGATCCCGCGCAGCCTCGACGCGATCGCGCAGCTCACCCAGGCGGACTATCGCGTGGTCGTGGCGACCAACCAGTCCGGCGTCGGGCGCGGGAAACTCGATATGGCCACGCTCAACGCCATCCACGACAAAATGCACCGCGCGGTCGGCCAGGCGGGCGGGCGCATTGACGCGGTGTTCTACTGCCCGCACGCCATGGAGGCGAACTGCGGCTGCCGCAAGCCCAAGCCCGGGCTGCTCGAGGACATCGGCCGGCGTTTCAACACGAGCCTCCAGGATGTGCCGTGCATCGGCGACGCGCTGCGCGACCTGCAGGCCGCGCAAGCGGTCGGCGCGCAGCCGATCCTGGTGCTGACCGGCAAGGGCGCGCAGACGCAACGCGAAGGAGGATTGCCCCCGAACACCCGGATCTACGCCGATCTCGCCGACGCGGTCAAGTTGCTCGTTCGATGACTGCCGTCCTTCGGTCATCGCTCTACGCGCTCTACCAGCTCCTCGTCACTCCCGTCTTCGCCGTCCTTTCGCTCGCGCTCTTTCCGCTGCCGGCGGCGGCGCGCTACCGCTTCATCACGACCTGGTCGCGCCTGATGCTGGCCGGCGCCGAGACGATACTCGGCATCCGCTACCGCGTGCTCGGCGCGGAACGCCTGCCGCCGCCGCCGTATATCGTGCTCGCCAAACACCAGTCCGCATGGGAAACGTTTGCGTTCCAGGCGATCTTTCCGCCGCAGGTCTGGGTGGTGAAGCGCGAGCTGCTGTGGATCCCCTTCTTCGGCTGGGGCCTCGCGTTGCTCGCCCCGATTGCCATCGACCGCGCGGCCGGTCCGCGCGCATTGACCCAGCTGCTCGAGCAGGGACGCGAGCGCCTGGCGCGCCGCTACTGCATCGTGATCTTCCCGGAGGGCACGCGCGTCGCGCCGGGCAGCCGCGGCAAGTACCAGGTCGGCGGCGCCTGGCTCGCGGTCAAGACCGGAACGCCGGTGGTGCCGGTCGCGCACAACGCCGGCGAGCTGTGGGGCCGGCGCGCCTTCGTCAAGCGGCCCGGGCTCGTGACGGTGAGCATCGGCGCGCCGATCGACTCCCGGAGCCTCGCGCCCGACGCGCTCAACCGCAGGGTGGAGGACTGGATCGAGGGCGAGATGCAGCGCATCG
>DASWIC010000190.1:0-9568 GCA_036397875.1 Burkholderiales bacterium | reverse complement strand
GCCGTCGCGGCGCTGCTCGCCGGCGCCGCCGCCATCGGCGCCTCCGCGCTGTTCGTCAAGGTGAGCGAGACGGGGCCGGTCGCGACCGCCTTCTGGCGCGTCGCGCTCGCGCTGCCCGTGCTGTGGGCGTGGTCGGTGATCGGGAGCCGCGGCGGCCACGTCGCAGGCTTCGTGGCCGAGCGGCGACTCATCATCGCCGCCGGATTGTTCTTCGCCGGCGATCTTGCCGTCTGGCACTGGTCGATCGTGCTCACCTCGGTGGCGAACGCCACGCTGCTCGCCAATCTCGCGCCGATTTTCGTCACGCTTGCCGTGTGGCTCCTCTGGGGCAGGCGCCCGACCGCGATGTTCCTGGCGGGGTTGGCCGCCGCGCTCGCCGGCGTGACGGTGCTGCTCGGCGGCGATATTCGCGCGGGCGGCGGGGCTGTGCTGGGGGATATGCTCGGCGTGGTGACCGCGATGTTCTACGGCGCCTACCAGCTCACGGTCACCCGGGCGCGCAGCCGTGCGGCGACTTCAGTCATCATGGCCTGGAGCGGGCTCATCACCGCCGTGGCGCTGCTGCCGCTCGCGCTCGGCTCCGGCGAGCAGCTGTTCCCGCACTCGGCTGCAGGCTGGGCCAAGCTCGTGGGGCTCGCCCTCGTCTCGCAGGTGGCGGGCCAGAGCCTGATCGCCTACGCGATGGCGCACCTCCCCGCGACCTTTTCCTCCGTCGGGCTGCTCGCGCAGCCGGTCATCGCCGCGGCCCTTGCGTGGGTCCTGCTCGGCGAGACCCTGGGCTGGATCGAGATCGCGGGAGCGATCGTGGTCCTCGCGGGCATTCGCATCGTCCATCAAGCGGAACTCGGGCGCCGAACCCCGTGATGGGTGATGAGTGATGAGACTTGCTAGAATCCGTGAAAACGGCCTGCCGGCTCATCCCTCAACACTCGTCACGTATTTTCGGGGACCACCATGCCCTACGCCAGCTCCCGCGGTGTGCGCCTGTACTATGAAGAAGCGGGCAAGGGCGTGCCCATCGTCTTCGTGCACGAGTTCTCCGGCGATCTGCGCAGCTGGGAACCGCAGATGCGCCATTTCAGCCGCCGCTACCGCTGTGTCGCGTTCAACGCGCGCGGCTACCCGCCTTCGGAAGTGCCGGCATCGCCGTCGAAGTACGCCCATGCGATTGCCACGGATGACATCGTCAGCGTGATGCGCCGGCTCGGCATCGCAAAAGCGCACATCATCGGCTGCTCGATGGGCGCATACGCCACGCTGCAGTTCGGCCTGCGCTACCCGCGCCGCGCGCTGTCTCTCACCGCCATTGGCGCGGGCGCGGGCTCCGATCCCGCAAAGCGGGCGCAGTTTCTGCGCAACCGGGCGGCCATGGAGCGCCTGTTCCGGGAACAGGGCATGAAGGCCGCCGCCAGCATCCTCCAGCGCGCCCCGCACCGCGTCCAGCTCGAAATTAAGAACCCGCGCGGCGCCCGCGAGTTCTGGAAGCATTTTGTCGAAGGCTCGGCGCTCGGTCACGCGCTGACGCTGCGCGGTATCCAGTCGCGCCGCCCCACGCTCTACAGCCTGGGAGATCGCTTCGCGCGCATGAAAGTGCCGAACCATATCGTTGTCGGAGACGAGGACGATGGCGCGCTCGGGCCGGGACTGTTCATCAAGCGCGTGTGCCCCGCCGCGCGGCTCACTGTCGTGCGGGCGACCGGCCATCTCGTGAGCGTCGAGGAGCCGGACTTGTTCAACCGCATCACGGAGGATTTCCTGAACCTCGTCGATTCGGGCCGGTGGCGCCCGCGGGATCCGAGGTCCCTTAATCTCTCGACGATGGCGAGGAAGACCTGATGCCATTCGCCGACTCCAAAGGCGTGCAGCTCTATTACGAGGAGGCGGGAACCGGGTTCCCGATCGTGTTCGTGCACGAGTTCGCGCACGACCTGCGCAGCTGGGAGCCGCAGCTGCGCTACTTCAGCCGGCGCTACCGCTGCATCGCTTACAACGCCCGCGGCTACCCCCCCTCCGACGTCCCGAAATCGGTGTCGCAGTACTCGCAGGCGATCGCGACCGACGACATAGCAAACGTCATGCGCCATCTGGGCATCCGGAAGGCGCACATCGTCGGCTGCTCGATGGGCGGCTATGCAACGCTGCACTTCGGGCTGCGCTACGCGGGCATGGCGCGCTCGATCACCGTCATCGGCGCGGGCTACGGCTCGGATCCCGACAAGCGCGCGCAATTCCTGCGCGATACCGAGGTAATGGCGCGGCGCTTCGAGGAACTCGGCACCCCCGAAGCGATCAAGGTCTACCAGATCGGGCCGGCTCGGGTACAGCTCGAGAACAAGGATCCGCGCGCGTTCGAGGAATTCTGCGAGGAATTCGCGGCACACTCCGCGCTCGGGTCGGCCAACACGCTGCGCGGCGTGCAGGCGAAACGCCCGACGATCTACAGCCTGGAGCGCGGCCTCGCCCGCATGAAGGTGCCGACCCACATCCTCTCGGGCGACGAGGACAACAACTGCCTCGAGCCCGGGATCTTCGTGAAGCGCGTGTGCCCGGCGGTGCGCCTTACCGTGGTGCCCGGCACGGGCCACGCGGTAAACGTCGAGGAGCCGGATACCTTCAACCGGCTGACCGATGACTTCCTCGCGCTGGTGGACTCCGGCCGCTGGCGTCCGCGCGTCACGCCTCGATCTTCTTCCTGAGCCGCTCGACGTACTTGTCCACGTCGATCACGAAGCGCTCGTGCTCGGCTTCGCCCACCTGCTCGACGTCGTCGAACACCTTCACCTTGAAGGTGAGCCTGCGCCGGTCGATGCCGGTCAACTCGGTCTCCGCGCGCACCTTTTTCCCGATCGGGGTCGGCGCCAGGTGGCGGATGTTGACGGAAACCCCCACCTGGCCCTGGCCCGGCGCGAGATGCGGAGCAGCAAGCTGCTGCGAGGCACTTTCCACCAGCTGCGTCATGGACGGCGTGGAGAAAACCTTGTATTCGCCGCGCGTGGTGCACAGCTTTTCGGTCACCTCCCATTCGAGGGTGTGCCGCATGCCGACTTTCAACCTATCCATCGCTCTCCCTTTACCAGGCTGACTGGAGGACTTGGCCGAGCTGCTCGCGCTCGCGCAGGAATTCGCGCTTCGGGTCGGCGTTGAAGTTCGTGAGCGAGAGCTCCAGCACCCGCGGCAGCCCTTCGCGCGCGATGCCGAGCGCCGAGAGCCGCGTCGGCATGCCAAGTGAGCGGAACACCGTTTCCATCCTGTCTGCGATCCGCCCCGGCGCGTCGCCCGCTGCTGCGCCGCCCATGCCGAGCCCGGCGGCGATGCGCGCCATCGCATCCGGGTCGCGGCCGCCGAACTGGCGCAACGCGGTGCCCATCAGCGCGCTATAGCCTTCGCCCTGGCCCACCTGCGGGAAGACGCTGATCAACGCGGTGCTGAGCGCATAGGCGACGCGCATTGCCCAGTGGCGCGCGAACTGCTCGCCGCCGTCGTCGGACTCGCGGTTCTGCAAAAGCGTCGCGGCGCACAAGTCCAAACGGGGCGCAGGGTCCGCCGGGTCCGCGATGCGGGGAATCGCCGCCGAGGCCAGGCGGTAGGATTGCAGCCGGTTGCCCTCCACCAGCGGATTGTCGTCGGTGGCGCCGAGATTCATGACCGCGCGGCACCAGATCGTCGCCGCGCCGGTGCGGACGAGCGGCAACGGGGCCGTCAGCAGCGCATCGGCGTCCCAGAAGATCGCCACCGGGCGCGTCTTGGGGTCGAAGAACTCCATGCCGCGCGCGGTGGCGTCGTCCTTCATGCGGGAGCCGGCGCGGTTCTGCGCCGACGTCGGCGCGGTGAGCACATTGATGATCGGGAGCTTCGGCTCCAGCAGCTTGGGGCTGACCGCCGGACCGTGCTCGGGATACCGCGTCACGAGCTCCTCGACCGGCCGCTTCTCCGCGAGCAGGATCGTCACGATGCGCGCTCCCTGGATGGCGCTGCCCGCGCCAACGCCGATCACCAGGTCCGCCTGCATCGAGCGGGCGGCCTCCGTCGCGCGCACGACCGACGAGCGCGAAGTGTCCTTGTCGATCTCGTCGAATATGCCGGCGAGCCGCTCCCCGAGCAGCGCCCGCATGCGCGAGATGAGCGGCGTCCTGCGCGACACCGTACGCCCGCAGACGATGAAGGCGCGCTTCGAGCGGTTCCGCGCCACTTCGTCCGGCAGTTTCTCCAGCGCATCTTTCCCGCTGTACAGCCGGTAGGGAAAACCGGTCACGCGGAAGTCATACGCATACATACGTGTTTAAGGTTTAGGGTTTAAAACACCAAAACCGGTCACCGGTCACCAGAGCGCGAGAGAACGAAGCGCTCGTGAAAGGCGAGCGCGGCGAGCGCGTGGCCGGCGTTCGCCAATTCGTCGTAGACCGGGATGCCGAGCGCGCCGGCCTTGGCGCGGAACTCGCGCTTGCGCTCCTCGAGCGGCGGGTCCCCGTCCGAGCGCAGCACGAGCACGAAGTGCGCCCGCCCCGAGTAACGCGATTGCACGCGCAGCGCCGCCTCCACCAGGTTGTCGAGCACTTCGGGCGGGGTGCGGCCGGCGAAAGCCGACAGGTTGACATGGATCACCAGCGCTTCCGGTGTCCCGCTGCCGGTGATGATATCGAGGATCTTCTCGGCCACGCGGCCTTCGTCCTGCCGCAGCGTGCCGACCGGGCAATCGACCGGGTTGGTGATGCTGGTGCCGGGCGGCAATTGCAGCGCAGCCAGGGCATCGAGGGTGGGTCGGCCGAAGGGGCTCACGTCGAGCCCGAGCCGGGCAAAGCAATCCGTCGCGAGCACGCTCGTGCCGCCGCCGTTGCCGAAGAGCGCCACGCGCCGCGTCGGGTGCTGCGGCTGAGGCGTGAGGGTCTGAAAAACCAGCAGCGCGTCGATGAACTGATCGAGCGTGTCCACCATCACGCAGCCGGTCTGGCGCGAGAGCGCGACCCAGACGCGGTCGTCCCCGGCGAGCGCGCCGGTGTGGGATGCCGCCGCCACGAGCCCTTGCCGCGTGCGGCCGCCCTTGAGAACGACGACGGGTTTTCGCGCCTTGGCATCGCGCAGGATCTCGAACAGCCGCCGGCCGTCCTTTGCGGCCTCGAGGTACATGCCCACCACGCGGGTCTGCGGATCGGCGAAATAAAACTCAACGAGGTCGGTCGGTGTGATATCCGCGCAGTTGCCCACCGTCACCAGCCCGGAGAACTCGAGGCCGCGGCTCATGCCGCGCCGGATGATGTCGGTGCCGAGCCCGCCGCTTTGCGAGATGACGCCGACCGGGCCCGATTGCTTTGGCGCGTCCTCGGTGAAGGTGACGCGCCCGCGCGGCGTGTGTAGCCCCAGGCAGTTGGGGCCCAGCAGCCGCATGCCTCCCGTGCGCGCCGCCGCGGCGAGCGCGTTTTCCAGGTCCTTGCCTTCGTCGGCTTCGCCGAAGCCGCTCGATATCACCTGGGCAAAACGCACTCGCCCGCGCGCTTCCTCGAGCAATGGCGGCACCTGCGCCGCCGCAATCGCGATATAGGCATAGTCGACTGGCTCGGGCGTATCCCCCAGGCTGCGGTACGCTTTGAGCCCGTCGACGCTTTCCGCCGACGGATGGATCGGATAGATCGCGCCGCCGTAGCCGAATTCGCGGATGCGGCGGATGAACACGTTGGGCAGCGTCCCGCCTTTGGTCGATGCGCCGACCACCGCCACCGTCTTCGGCTCGAACAGCGGCCTGAACCGCTCGATTACGTCACGGGTCACGAGTCACGCTTTGGTCAGAATGAAGCGGGCATCCACCGCCACGGCTCCCTGTTCGGAAACGATGAGGGGGTTGATGTCGGCCTCCGCAATGTCCTGCGCGTGTGCCATCAGCAATCCCCCCTCACCACCGACCTTGAGCAGCACGTCCACGATCGCCTCGCGCGAAACCGCCTTGCGCCCGCGCGCGCCGCGCAGCAGCGCCGCGCCCTTCAGCTCATCCAGCATCTCCTCCGCGTCAAGCCGTGTGATCGGGCAGATCCGGAAAGCGACGTCGGCCAGCACTTCCACGAAGACGCCGCCGAGACCGACCATCACCAGCGGGCCGAACTGCGGATCGCGCAACCCGCCCACCACGACTTCCACCCCCGCCGGCGCCATTTCCTCGAGCAGGAAGCCGTCGACGCGGGCGTTCGCGATAGCCGGGCGCTTCATCATCGCGCGCACCGCGTCCTCGACCTCGGCAGCGCTGTGGAGTCCCACGGCCACCCCGCCGGCATCGCTTTTGTGCAGGAGATCGGGTGACATCACCTTCAGCGCGAGCGGCGGCCTGAGATTCGCGCACGCCGCTCCGGCGGCTTGCGCATCCTGAACGACCCGCGATTTCGGCACGGTCACGCCGTAGCTCGCGAGCAGCTGTTTGCCCGCGAGCTCGTCGAGGGCCGCCCGCTTCGCCCTGCGCGCCTCTAAAATCAATCTGGCCGATTCCATCCCGGGTACTTGGCGGCTTGGCGGTTATTTTCTTGTTGCCAGCACTTCGGGGATGAGGCCGGTGTGCACGCGACCTGCGCGAAACGGCTCCGAGCGCAGCACCGCCAGCACCGCCGGAATGTTGTGCTTGATTCCCTGGATCTCGAAGGCGCTCAATGCCTCGATCAGGTGGTCCACCGCCCGGTCGCGCGACTCCGCGCGGACGATCACCTTGGCGATCATCGGGTCGTAGTGAGGCGTGACCTCCCTGCCTTCCGCATACCCGGTTTCGACGCGGACGCGCATGCCCTGCGGCGGCCGGAATACCTTCAGTTTCCCCGGCGAGGGAAAGAATGTCCTCGGATCCTCCGCGTAGACCCGCGCCTGGATCGCGTGGCCCTTCATCTCGATGCGTGCAGGCAGGATCTCGGACAATCTGTCGCCGGCCGCCGAACGGAGCTGCGCCTTCACGAGATCCACGCCGGTCACCTCCTCGGTCACGCCGTGCTCCACCTGCAGCCGCGTGTTCATTTCCAGAAAACTGAACGACCCGTCCGCGCTCATCAGCATCTCCACCGTGCCGATGTTGTCGTAGCCCAGCTTGCGCATTATCCCTGCGACCTGCCCCGCCACGGCGTCCGCCTTCTCGCGCTCGATGCCCGGGGCGGGCGCTTCCTCGATCACCTTCTGGTTGCGCCGTTGCGTCGAGCAGTCGCGCTCGAAGAGATGCGCCGCGTCGCCGTGAGCGTCGCCCAGCACCTGGAACTCGACGTGGCGCGGGCGCTCGATCAGGCGCTCGAGGTAGACCTCCGCGTTGCCGAACCCGCGCTCGGCCATCGAGCGCGAGCGCTCGACCGCCGCCATGAGCTCCCCTTCGTCCTTCGCCGGCAACATGCCGATGCCCCCGCCCCCGCCCGCCGGCTTCACCAACACCGGGAAACCGATCGCGCGCGCGGCGGCGAGTGTTGCGGCGGGGTCCGCGGGAAGCACGCCGGAGCCGTTCGCCATCGGCATGCCGTTTCGGGCCGCCAGCTCGCGCGCCCGGGTCTTGTGCCCCATCAACTCGATCCAGTGCGGCGACGGCCCGATGAAACGCGCGCCCGCGTCCACCACCTTCTGCGCGAATCCCGGGTTCTCGGACAGAAACCCGTAACCCGGATGCAAGCCATCCGCGTGTGACGTACGCAGCACCGCGATCAAGGCGTCCTGGTTGAGATAGCTCTCGCGCGCCGGCGCCGCTCCAATGGCGTGGGTCTCGCCCGCCATTTCCAGGTACGGCGCCCCGGCGTCGGCCTCGGAATAGACGGCGACCGAGTGGATGCCCATCTCGTTCAGCGCCCGCAGCACCCGCGCTGCGACCGCGCCGCGGTTGGCAACGACAACTTTGCTAAACATCAGTATCTCCCACCACCCCGGCGCTCCGCGCCACCCCGTCCATCCCGCCGCGCTGCATCGCGTCGGCCGCTCGTCGGCTCGAAGGCATGCTTCTCGAAACCCCGTCTCGCCCTCCGGCAGGAGGGGAAGGCTTTCTTAATAGCTGGTGGGCCAGCTGCGCATCAGGTGCTGGCCCACGCCCTTCGTCGCGCGCAGCCGGTAGACGTCGAGCATCCGCATCAGGTAGTCGCGCGTGTCCTGCGGCCGGATCACGGCCTGCGCCGCAAAGACTTCGGCGAGGCCCCACACGTCGGCGTCCTTCTGGATGTCCCGGAACTTCTCGTCGAATCCCGGCTCGCCGACGCCGACGCCGTGCACGATCTTGGTCGCGAACTCGGGGCTCATGAAGCTCACTTCCGCGGTCGGCCACGCCGCGATATCGTCGGAGTGCCGCCCGCCGCCCATGCAGACGTAGGCGCGGCCGTAGCTCTTGCGGATGATGACCGAGAGCCGCGGCACGGTGACGAGCGTCATCGCGTTCATGAAGTTCATGATCTTGCCCGGGGCGCCCGCGCGTTCGGCTTCGGTCCCGATCTGGAAGCCGGGCGTGTCCACCAGCAGCACGATCGGCACGTTGAAGGAATCGCACAGCACGAGGAAATCCACGATCTTGCGGCAGGCATCGGCATCGAGCGCGCCACCCCGGTGCAGGGGATTGTTGGCGACGATGCCGACGCTCCTGCCGCCGAGACGCGCGAGGCCCGTGACCGCGCTCTTGCCGAAGCGCGGCTTCAGCTCGAACAGCGTGTCCCGGTCCACGATCGCGCGGATGATGCGCTTCATGTCGTAGACCTGGGTGCGGCTCTCGGGCAGGACCGAGAACACCTGGTCCATGTCCGCGCCCGACCCCTGCGGCACGGGTGCATCGGGCGGCGCTTCCATGTGATGGCTCGGCATATAGGAAAGAAAGCGCTTGATCGCGTCGAAAACCTCCTCCTCCTTGTCGACGACCAGGTCCACGAGCCCGGTCACTTCGGCATGGAGGCGCCAGCCGCCCAGATCCTCGGCGTCCACCTTCTCGCCCAGCGCCATCGATACCAGGCGGGGGCTCGACACCGCCACGACGGCGCCCTTCTGCATCACGGAGAAATCAGCCTGGCAGGTGAGCCAGGTCGAGGAGCCGAACGAGGGGCCGAGTGCGGCGGCGCACATCGGGGTCTCGCGCATGCGGCGGAACTGAGTGATGTCGTTGCCGAGGAGCAGCCCCATGCCGCGCGAGCCCATGGCGTCGGGCAGCCGCGCCCCGGTGGATTCCCCGATCACCACGAGCGGCATCCCGCGCTCGGTGGCGGTGCGCTTCATGTGCGCGATCTTCTTGCTGTTGGTGGCGCTGGTGGAGGCGCCCTTCACCGTGAAGTCATTGACGACGATGCAGACATCGCGGCCGTTGATCTTCGCGTAGCCCGCGAGCTTGCCGTCGGTCTGCGTCTCGTCGGCCTGATCGGGATAGACGCCGGAGGCGGCGAACAGCCCGGATTCGATGAAGCTGCCCTTGTCCGCCAGGTAGGCGATGCGCTCGCGCGCGTTCCACACGCCCGCTGCAGTGCGCTTGGCGTACTTCTCCGCGCCCCCGCCCGCGAGCGCTTTCGCGCGCCGCGCTTCGTACTCCGCCAGCAATGCCTCGAATGCCATGTTCCGTTCCTCAACTAGCCCAAAAAAGTCGCGTCACTCCCGCGCAGGCGGG
>DASWIC010000189.1:0-4596 GCA_036397875.1 Burkholderiales bacterium | reverse complement strand
TGATCCCCAACCTCCCATTCGACACGGTGAAGGACCTCGCGCCGGTCATGCTGGTCGCGACCGCGCCCTATGCCTTCGTGACCAACCTGGCCAAGCCCTACAAGCGCTTTGCGGACGTGATCCAGGCGGCGAAGGCGAGGCCGGACAAAGTGACCTACGGCTCGGTCGGCAGCGGCAGTCTCGGGCACCTCATGATGACCCTCGTGCAGCAAGCGGGCAGCTTCCGGATCGTGCACGTGCCCTACAAGGGCGGTGGCCCGATGACCGTGGCCGCGCTCGGCGGCGACATCGAGCTCGCCGTCGGCACGGTGGCGCTGCTGACCCCGTACGTGAAGGGCGGCAGGCTGCGCGCGGTCGCCACCACCGGCGACAAGCGCTCGAACGCGTTGCCCGACGTGCCGACGGTTGCGGAGCAGGGATTTCCGGGATTCTCGGCGCTCGCCTGGTGGGGGATCCTGGCGACGGGCGGATCGCCCAAGCCGGTCCTCGACAAGTTTCACGCCGAGCTCGTCAAGATCTTCAACCTGCCGGAGGTGCGCAAGCAGCTCGTCGGGATGCTCGGCATGGACCTCGTCGTGAGCAGCCCCGCAGGCTTGCAGAAATTTATCGTCGCCGAGCACGCCCGTTGGGCGAAGGTCGTGCGCGACAACAACATTCGCGCCGACTAGCGCGGGCGAGCGACGCGGCTACCGGCGAGAGCGGCCCCCTCCTTTCAGGGGAAGGGCGACCGGAAAACCGGGCGGGGCAGCGGGATCGCGAGGGAGCGATGAGCTATCCGCCTGACCACCCCGGCGCTCCCGGCCACCCCTCCTTGAAAGGAGGGCAGCTTCAGGAAACCCGGATCACGATGCGCGAATCACCGATCGCGCTCCCCGCCATGAGTGCTGGCGGATTTCATGATCCCCTGACGATCACCATCTTGTTCCTCACCGACCGCACGCCCTCCACGTTCAGCGCCAGCATCGCGGCCTGATGGCTCCTCGTGGGCGTGTCGGCGGTGCCGAAGAGCGTGACGATGCCGTCCGCCGCGTTGACGTCCACGGTGAGCGACCGCAGTGCCGGGTCGGCGGCAATCGCGGCTTTCACCCGTGCCGCCAGGGCCGCGTCGCCCGTGGCGCGTTGGTCCTGAGGGGATTTTCGCGTGGCCGCATCGGGCGCAGGCGCCGGGTTGCGTCCGGCATTCTGGACGAGCTTGTCGAAGGAGCTGTCGGACGACGGCTTCTGCTCGCAGGCGACAAGACCCAGCGCCAAGGCGGCCGCCGATGCGGCGGGCAGCGCGTAGCGGATGATCAAAGCCGAGATCGTCTTCATGATTGCCTCCATGGAGATTGCGGTGACCGCGGGCTCCAGCGACATTCATGCCAGATGCACGTAATCGCACGGAATCAGCGGGTTACCCGGCGCGGGCCGCGTGCGCGATCACGGGATCCGTCGCCGCGGGACTACGCGCGTGGCGTGGCGCCGGACAATCGCTTGAATGCGCAGCGGAATCTTATTTGCCGATTGGCGACACGCGGCCAATGCGCGCCGTCACGGCCGATGGATCCGGCTCACGCCCACGCGGCCCAGCATCGGCAATCTCGCGGCCGGTGAGAACGGGTCGATGCCGAAGTTGAGGCCGAGCACGTTGATCTCCACGCCCTCGACCGGGCTCGCGGTGAAGCCGAGCAGCCCGTAGAGCGAAACCTGGAGACCGCGGCCGCTCGGCGCGGTAGCGAACCAGCGGTCGCGCAGATAGTCCTTGCCGATCGCCGTCGGCGGCAGGTCGACTTCCAGCTCCGGCACGGCGCGGGCGATCCACGCGGTGAAAGTATTCGAGTTCGGGCCCGGCCATACGCCGTACTCCGCCGCGTAGGGGTAGGCGCGCGCGGCCGCGTCGATGCGCTCGATCAGCTGGTCCACGCCCGGGCCGCGCTTGTCGGCGAGCAGCTCCGGCTCCGCCCCGAACCAGCGCTCGTCCGGGCCGCGTTCGCGAATCGCGAGCGCCGAATCGCTGTGGCGCAGGCGCCAACCGATCACCTCGTAGACCGTGTACGCGCGTGCTCCCGCCGGCTTCACGGCGACCCAGCTGTGAACCCCGAAATAGCCGCGCCACCTGACCGCGCGGGCGGCATACACCTGCACCACCGCCTCGGGCGTCGCCGCGGGATCCGGCGCGAGGCCGACCGGCGCACGGCTCGCATTGCGCCAGTCGCTCACGCCGCCGCGCGCAGCCACGACCAGCGCCGCGATTCCGGCGATCACCAGCAAGGCGGAGAGGCTCATGAGCGTGCGTCTACTCATCGCGATGGCCGGCGAATGCTCCGTTCACGATTCACGACCGCCGGACCCGGGCGTGCCGCGCGCCCGGTTTCGCGCCAGCATGCTCTGGGTGTTGGGCACGTAGAGCAGATGCGCGATCTTGCGCACGTAGTGGTCCTCGTGCGAGTCGAGCCCGCCGTCGGCGTACGCAATGCGCCACAGGTGCTCGATCAGGCGCACGCGCTCGGTCATCGGCAGGTCACGCTTGATCACGCTCACCGGCGCGAAGTAGGACGTGAGTTGCTGTGCGCGCTCGCGCCCCTCGGCGAGGACGTCCGCCGCATCGCGCGGCGGGAGCTCGAACAGATCGGCGAGCGCGCGCTCGGCCGTCGCGCGCTCCACCTCCAAACTCGCGAGGTCCACGCGCGTGACTTCGTGAAGCAGGCTGGCCACGGCAAGCAGCAGGTGCCGGCGCTCGTGCCCCGGCAGCATTCGCGCGGGCGATGGCTCCTCATCGAACAGCTTTCTCAGGGCTCGCAGCAACGATGGAAGCTCCGGCTGTGGACCTTCGTTAGTGCCGGTGCGCGTCCGGAGAGTTCCGCTTCCGCGCGCTCAAACCGGCCTGCAGGGCCCGGCTTTAATGCGACTTGACAATCCACATCGTGGTATCTAGCCTGAACCAAACACAACAAGCAGCATTCCCCGGAGGATGGACCAGCCCACCGCAGCGCGCGGCGTGCCCGCGCCCGACGCCTCGCAAAGCCCTTGGCTGCTCGAAGTCGAGGACCTGCACGTCCACTTCGTGACGACGCGCGGCGTGGTGCGCGCGGTCGAGGGCATTTCCTACAAGGTTAAGCCGGGCGAGACGGTGGCGCTCGTCGGCGAATCGGGCTGCGGCAAGTCGGTGTCCTCACTCGCGATCATGCGGCTGCTGGCGCGTCCCGCCGGGCGCGTCGTCGCCGGCCGCATCCTGTTCCAGGGCCGTAACCTCCTGGATTTAACAGAAGACGCCATGCGCGAGATCCGCGGCCGCGACATCGCGATGATCTTCCAGGAACCGATGACTTCGTTGAACCCCGTTCTCACCATCGGCTTCCAGATCATGGAGCCGCTGCTGATTCACCTCAACATGAGCGAGGCGCAAGCGCGCGCGCGCGCGGTGGAGCTCCTGAAGATGGTCGGAATTCCCGACCCCGAGCGGCGGCTCGACCAGTACCCGCACCAGTTCTCCGGGGGCATGCGCCAGCGCGTGATGATCGCGATCGCGCTCTCCTGCAATCCCAAGCTCATAATTGCCGACGAGCCGACCACCGCGCTCGACGTCACCATCCAGGCGCAGATCCTGAAGCTCATGAAGGATCTCTCGCGCGATCTCGGCATCGCGATGGTGATCATCACCCACAACCTCGGCATCGTCGCGCGTTACGCCAACCGGGTGAACGTGATGTATGCCGCGCGGCTCGCGGAGCAGGGCAGCGCCGCCGACGTGTTCGCGAAGCCCCTGCATCCCTACACCGCGGGGCTGCTGCGCTCGGTGCCGCGGCTCGACCAGCCGCGCGGCTTGAAGCTCGAGACCATCGAAGGCCTGCCGCCCAACCTGCTCGACCCGCAGCCGGGGTGCCGATTCGCCCCGCGCTGCCCGGCGCAGCAGCCGGCGTGCGTCGCCGCGCCGCCGCCGCTCGCCCAGGTCGAGCCGCATCGCTTTTCGGCGTGCATTCGCGCGAGGGAGCTGGCGCGGGTGGGGCCGACCGGGCTCGGACTCCAGAGCGCGAATCCGCAGCCGCCGGTGCGCAAGGCGCTCGACAAGGCGCGGCCGCTGTTGAAGGTGCACGACCTCAAGACCTACTTCGAGGTCGGCGCCGGCATCAAGCTCATCAAGAGCGCCCGTCTTGAGGTGCGCGCGGTGGACGGGCTCTCCTTCGAGGTCTTCCGCGGCGAAACGGTGGGGCTGGTGGGGGAGTCCGGCTGCGGCAAGACCACGGTCGGGCGCACGCTCTTGAGGCTCGAGGAGGCGACCGGCGGCGAGATCGTGTTCGAGGGCGCCGATGTCACGCGCGCCGGCGGACAGCAACTCAAGGACTATCGCCGCAAGATTCAGGTCATCTTCCAGGACCCGTTCAGCTCGCTCAATCCGCGCATGACGATCGGCGAGATCATCGCCGAGCCGATGCGGGTGTACAAGCTGGTGCCTGACAACAAGGCGGCGCGCGCCAGGGTGGCGGAGCTGCTCACCCAGGTGGGGCTGTTCGAGTACATGGCGGAGCGCTATCCGCACGAATTGTCCGGCGGCCAGCGCCAGCGCGTGGGGATCGCGCGCGCGCTGGCGATGCAGCCGTCCTTCATCGTGTGCGACGA
>DASWIC010000188.1:0-1510 GCA_036397875.1 Burkholderiales bacterium | reverse complement strand
GCCGAATCCGCGCAGCGCGCCCGCCGGCGGCAGGTTCGTATAGAGCGCGTAGGAGTCGATGTGCACGTTCTCGATGTCGTAGGGACCGGGAGCGGTGAACCCGGACTTCTGCGTGATGCGCGGACCGATGTCGGCGTAGGCGCCGCCGTTCCACCATATTTCGCACAGCCGGCCCGTGATCCGGCCCTCGCGGGTGACGGCGCTCTTGATGCGAAGAGTGGCCGCGTGCTTGGTGAGCGTATAGAACTGCTCTTCCATCGTGAGCGCGATCTTGACCGGGCGGCGGGTGAGGAGCGCGAGCGCGGCAACCAGCGCCTCGAGCTTGATGTAGAGCTTGGCGCCGAAGCCGCCGCCAAGATACGGCACCTTGACTCGCACCCGGTTCTCCGGCCTGCTGAGGAGCCGCGCGATCTCGATGCGCACGAACGACGGGCTTTGCGAAGCGGTGTGAATCGTGAGCGCCGGCTCGCCGGGCTCCGCCACCGAGACGAACGGCTCGAGCGGCACGTGCAGCACCTGCTGGCTGTGGAAAGTGTGCTCGAATACCTGCGCCGCCTCCTTGAACGCGCGCTCCACGTCGCCGCGTCGCAGGTGGAAATCGAGCGCGACGTTGGTGTTGCGCCGGCCCTGGAGATGCTTCAGGTCGGGAAACGTCCCGGCGGGTTTCAACACCTCGTGCACGATCGCCTTCGAGGTCGCCGCCTCCACCTCGTCGAACACCGCCGGCAACTCCTCGTAATCCACGACGATCCGGCCCGCCGCCTCCTCGGCAACGTGCGGGTCCGTCGCAAGCACGACCGCGACTGGCTCACCGGCGTAGCGCACCTTGTCGAGGGCGAGAATCGGCTGGTCGTGGAACGCAGGCCCGTAGTACGGCTCGGGAATGATGGCGCGGATGTCCTGCGCGGTCACGATGCGGTGGACGCCGGGGACCGCCTGAGCGGCGGTGACATCGATGCGCCGGATGCGGCCATGCGCGACGGTGCTGCGGCATATTTTTCCGTAGAGCATCCCGGGCAGGCGCAGGTTGTGGACGTACTCGGCCCGGCCCGTAACCTTCGCTCGTCCCTCCAGGCGCGGGACCGAGCGGCCGACGGCTCCAGCTTCTGTCGCTTCGGTTGGCATGTTGAGCAACACCCCCACCCTACCCTCCCCCATCAAGGGGGAGGGAATCTTTACTCTGCGAGCGCCGCTTTCACCGCGCGCGCGACGTAGACGCGAACGAGCTCGCGCTTGTAGGCCGCCGAGCCATGCTGATCGCCGATTACCGCGGCCTCGGATGCAGCTGCGTCTCCCGCCCGGCGCAGCACGGCGTCGTCCATGCGCGCGCCACGCAGCACCTTCTCCGCGTTCACGAGGCGCGCCGGCATGTCGGTGGCCGCGCCGATCACGATCCGGCTGTCGCGAACCGCAGCACCGTCGGCATCGAGCACGACCGCAACACCGAGCGCCGGCCAGTCATCGGCCGACCGCGTCGTGCACTTGAGATAGGCAGCGCGCCGGGGCCCCT
>DASWIC010000187.1:0-4988 GCA_036397875.1 Burkholderiales bacterium | reverse complement strand
CCGCCGACGCGCAGCACTGCCTGCCGCTGCCGCCGGGCGTCGCATTGATCGACGCCGGCGGCCTGCCCGAGACGTTCTTCACCGTGTGGAGCAACGTCTTCATGGGGGCGGGGCTTGCGGCCGGCGAGACTTTTCTGGTCCATGGCGGGGCGGGCGGGATCGGCACGACGGCGATCCAGCTGGGAAAGGCCTTCGGCGCAATAGTCATCGCCACCGACAGCCCGCAGGAGCGTTGCCGCATCTGCAGCGAACTCGGCGCCGACCGCGTGATCGACTACCAGCAGGAGGACTTCGTGGAAATCGTGCGGCAGGCCGGCGGCGCGAACGTCATCCTGGACATCGTCGGCGGGGCAAACATCGAGAAGAACTTCAGGGCCGCGAGCCACGACTGCCGCATCATCCAGCTCGCGTTCGCGCTCGGCTCCAAGGTCGAGCTCAACCTGATGCCGGTGATGCTGAAGCGCCTGACTTACACCGGCTCGACCCTGCGCACCCGCCCGTCGGCGTTCAAGGCGCAGATTGCGCGCGAGCTCGAGACGCGGGTCTGGCCGCTCATCGGGAGCGGCCGCATCCGCGTGGTCACGCGCCGGACCCTCCCGCTCGCGGACGCAGCGCAGGCGCACGCGCTGATGGAATCCGCGCAGCACACCGGGAAGATATTGCTTACTGTGGGTGCTTGGGAACCTCTGATTTAGTCGTCCTCGCGGAGGCGGGGACCGAGGGAGGCTTCCCCCCATCCTACCGTCCCGTCCCATCCCGCTGCATCGGGCTGGGCGCTCGGCGGCTCGGTGGCATGCACCTCGAATTCCCGCCTCGCCCCCCGCAAGGGGGGAAGGGGATACCCGCCTTCGCGGGAATGACGATTCGAGAGGTGCGTCATTGACATCACTCTTTCCGTTCCGCGGCGCGCAGCGCGCGGATCGCCGCGATGAGCGGCGGGATCACCTTGCGGTAGTCGCCCACCACGCCCCAGCGCGCCTCCCGGTAGATGGCCGCGTCGGGATCGGTATTGATTGCAATGATGTTGCGCGCGTTGCCGCAGCCCGCCATGTGATGCCCGGCGCCGGAAATGCCCACGGCGACATAGAGCTCCGGCGTCACCGTCTTTCCGGTCAGCCCGATCTGCATCGAGTGCGGGCACCACCCCAGATCGCAGGGCACGCGGCTCGCTCCCAGCGCACCGTGCAGCTCGCGCGCGAGTTGCCCGAGCACCGCGAACCCCTCCGGCCCGTTCAGACCGCGCCCGCCGGCCACGACAACCCGCGCCTCCTCGAGGCGCACGTCGCCGCCGCTTTCGCGCTGCCGCTCGATCACCCGCGCCCGCAGCGCCGCCCTGTCGAGCGCAATCTCCACCCGGTCGCCCCTGCGCGTCTCGTCGCGCGGCAACGCTTCGCAGCAGCCACCGCGCACCGTTGCGACTGCGAGCCGCGTGTTGAACGAAACCGTTTCGCGCGCGTTGCCCCCGTAGCAAGGGCGCGTGAAGCGCAATGTGTCGCCGTCCAACGCGACGCCGACACACCCGGTTGCCGCCGCGGCATTCAGCCGGAATGCGAGCCGCGGCGCGAGGTCCGCACCGCTCGTCGTGTGGCCCGCGAGCACCACCCTAGGGTCGGCCGCGCCCGCCGCCCATGCCGCGCACGCGGTCCAGGCATCGCTGTCGTAGTCGGCGAGCGCGGCATCGCCCGCTGCGTAGACGCGATCCGCCCCGTGCGCAACCAGCTCCGCGGCGATTCCCTCATCGGCGCCGGGGCACACCGCGCAGACCGGCCCGCCGGTCTGCGCGACGATCCGCCGCGCCAAGCCGAGGAGCTCCCGGGAAACCGACAACGGTCTTCCCGCGGCGAGCTCGGCAACGACCATGACGCCGCCCGCGCTCACAGCAGTCGCGCCTCCAGCAGCCGCTGCGCCAGCCGCGCGCCCTGCTCCTCGGGCGTCGCCCCGGGGACGATCTCGCACGCACTGTTTTTCGCAGGCGCGAACAGACGCTCCAGCACTCGTCGCGCGCCCCTGGCGCCGATCTCAGTGTGCGGCAGTCCCAGATCCGCCGCGGACCAGGACAGCACCGGCTTGCGCGCGGCGCGCATAGTCTCGCGCAGGCTCGGCGAGCGGGCGGCGCCCAGCTCGTTCGAGACGGTCACGACCGCGGGCAGCGGCGCTTCGATCACGTCGAAGCCGTTCTCGACCACGCGCTCGACGCGCACGGCACCGTTGCTGACCTTCACCCCACGCGCGAACGTGATCACGGGCATTTGCAGCAGCTCGGCGATGCCGCAACCGACGACGCCGGCGTCCCAGTCGGCCGCCTGGCGGCCGGTCAATACCAGGTCGCAATCCCCAAGCTTGCCGATCGCCGCGGCGAGGACGCGCGCCGTGGTGTACGCGTCGCCGTCCTCGAACGCGGGGTCGGCGAGAAGCACGCCGTCATCGGCGCCCATGGCAAGACCATGCTTGATCGCGGTGCGCGCGGAATCCGTTCCCAGGGTCATCACGGTGATGCGCGCTTCACGCGCCGCCTCGCGCACCCGCAGCGCCGCTTCCAGCGCCTGCTCGTCGAACGGACTCATGATCCAGCGCAGGCCCGGCGCGGGGATCACTTTCTTCGCCTGCTCATCGACCGTGAACATGCTGAATGCGGCTTCGGGATCGGGCACCTGCTTGGCGCAAACCACGATGTGCATACGTAGAAAGGCGTGGACAGTGGATGGTGGATGGTGGATGGTGGATGGTGATTCGTCAGCCGTCAGTCGTCACTGCGTCACCCAATCCCCCCTGCCCCCCTTTGCCAAAGGGGGGTGGCGAAGCCGGGGGGATCCTGCCCCACTTTGACAAAGGGGGGTGGCGAAGCCGGGGGATCCTGCCCCCCCTTTGACAAAGGGGGGTGGCGAAGCCGGGGGATCCTGCCCCCCCTTTGACAAAGGGGGGTGGCGAAGCCGGGGGGATTTAGTCACTGGTCACTAAACGATGGTGATCTCCGTTGGCACGATCCAGTCAAAATGCTTGCGCTGGAAGTTCCACGGTGTCTGCGGCTGGACGCGGCCGGCCTCGTCGGTCGCACGCGCGATGATCTGGTACTGGCCCGGCTTGTCCACTGTCCACAAATAAGACCAGCGTCGCCAGAGCCAGCGTTCGCGCGGCTCCTCGAGATGCGCCTCGGTCCAGGACTTGCCACCGTCGACGCTCACTTCGACGCGGTCGATCGCGCCCATCCCGCTCCAGGCGCGGCCGCGGATCATGTGCGAGCCGCGCGGGAGCGGCGCGTCCTCGTCGAGCGGCTGGGTGATGATGTTGCGCACCCCCATCGCCGTCAGCGGCGGCTTCACCGGGTCCTGCGCCGACTCCCCGTAGACGAAGTATTCGGTCTGATAGAACGGCTTGGGCATCGTGGGCATCACCTCGAGCGCCTCCACCCACTTCACCCACCAGTTGCCCGACCAGCCGGGCACGATGAGGCGCACTGGCGAGCCGTGCACATGCCAGAGGTATTCGCCGTTCTGCGCCCACGCGAGTATCGTGTCCCGGTCGAGCGCTTTCTCGAGCGGAAGTGCTTTCTCGTAGTGGATCACGCCGGGATCGGGAACTTCGAAGTCGCGCGTGCCGACGGAACGGTAGATCACCGCGGTATCCGGATGGCCGGTGTCGACGCCCTGCGCCCGCACGCAGACCGCGCCCGGCTTGATGCCGGCGCGCTCGAGCACCTCCGCGAGCGGCACGCCCGTGAATTCGCCCGCGCTCACCGCGCAGGTCGTCGTCGATTCGGAGCTGATCTCCTCGCTCGATGGAAGCTCGCCCTTGACGCGCTGCTCGGCGCGCTTCTGCATGTCCTGCTGATTGATGCGCGAAGGCTTTTTAGCGCCCTTGCGCAGATAATCGAAGAACCCGGCATCGTTGCCGGCGCACTCCGTCACCGCGCGCACGGTGCGCCCGGGCAGTTTCATGAGGCCGTCGAAATCGAGCTCGAACGCCCGCTCGACCTCCCCCTTGACCGTGAGCTTCCAGTCGTCCGGGTGCACCGGCTCCGGCGCCTCGAGCTGGTTGACGATGTAATAGGCTTCGGTCGGCGTGATCAGTCCGGCCAGCTCGGTCACCGGCGCGCGCCCGTTGATCACCCGCCCCTCGACATCCTTGCCCGGAATGATCGCCGGGCGCTTGCGGTCCGGCCAGCCCAGCACCCAGTCGCCCTCGATTTCACGCTTCCGCATCGAATTTCTCCCTGGTTCCGTTCGCGCAGGGCCCGACTGGCGACCATACTGCCGCGAACGGTGACGAAGTGAGGCAGTGACCAAGGGAGTTTACCGGTTCTCGTCACCGATTCGCTGCGTCACCTCGTCACCGATGGATGCCTTCAGCCGTCTAGTATGGCGATGACCTGTCCTTCAGCAACCGGGTCTTTCTCTTTCACGAGGATCTCCTTCACCGTGCCGGCATCCTCGGTGATCACCGGAATCTCCATCTTCATGGACTCGATGACGATCAGGGTGTCGCCGGACTCGACCTTGTCGCCCGGTTTCGATGTGAGCTGCCACACAGTGCCGGTGATTTCGGACTTGATCTCGATGCGGGCCATGACTGCCGGTGCCGCCGGATGGCTGAAGCCTGCGGGAAAATTCCGCGGCGAGTATAACACGGCGGGCGGCGGCGCCCGGCTCGTTGGCGGAACGTATAAAATCATCACTTTCGTCATTCCCGCGAAGGCGGGAATCTAGGCTAGACAACTTTTAACTGGATCCCCGCCTCCGCGGGGATGACTTGTGTCCGATCTTCCCAATCTGAAGGATGCCGCGCTCGAAGTCGAGGGGCGCGTCGCCCTGCTCACGCTCAAGCGCGACGACGTGCGCAACGCGCTCACGGGCACCGGGCTCATCGATGACGTTTGCGCGGCGGTCGAATGGGCGAACGCGAACCCGGAGCTCTCGGTGCTGATCCTGACCGGCGCCGGGGCGGCGTTCTCGGCCGGCGGCAACATCAAGATCATGCGCGAGCGCGCGATG
>DASWIC010000186.1:0-25471 GCA_036397875.1 Burkholderiales bacterium | reverse complement strand
GGCGGTTGAAGCCGACGATGGAGTTGACCAGCGTGGTCTTGCCGACGCCGTTGCGCCCGAGGAGCCCGAGGATCTGCCCCTCGCCCAGCTCGAGCGACAGGCCCTGCAGCACGTAGGCGTCGCCGTAGTAGGTGTGGATGTCCTGCACCTCGAGGATGGGCATGTCAGCCGGTCCCGAGATAGATTTCCTGCACCTTGCCGCTGCCGCGGATGTGGTCCGTCGAGCCTTCCTCCACCACCTGACCGAAGTGCAGGACCGAGATGTGATCGGCGAAGTCGAACACCACGTGCATGTCGTGCTCGATCAGGAGGATCGCGAGCTCGGGGTCGAGCCGCTTGAGGAATGCCGTCATGTCCTGGGACTCCCCCGTCGCCAGCCCGGCCGCGGGCTCGTCGAGCAGCAGGATCTTCGGGTCGCTCGCGAGGCCGAGGACGACCTCGACCTGCCGCCGCTCGCCGTGGGAGAGGTTGCGCACCTCGACCTGCCTGCGGTCCCAGTAACCGGCGCTCTCGAGCAGACGGCGCGCCTTCTCGTACACGTCGCGGTAGGAGGCGAGCGGCCGCCACATCACGAATTTCGAGCGGCGCAGGCCCTTCACGGCAAGCAGCACGTTGTCGAGCACCGTCAGCTTCGGAAACAGGCTCGTGATCTGGAACGTCCGCGCCATGCCCAGCGCCGTCCGCCGGTGGCTCGGCCAGCCGGTGATGTTCCGGCCGAACAGGAGCACCTCGCCTGAGCTCGCGGGGAGGACGCCCGTGATGACGTTGAACAGCGTCGTCTTGCCGGCGCCGTTCGGGCCGATGATGGCCTTGCGGTCTCCCGGAAATACCTTGAGATCGACGTCCTGGACCGCGTGGAGGCCGCCAAAGCGCTTCGACAGGCCCTTCAGTTCCAGTATTGCGTCCACCCCCACCCTTCCCCGTCAATGCCTCATTCGCAGTACTTGCACGGCGGATAGTCGCGGCTGTAGACCGGCTGCTTCAGGAACTCCTCCTTCTTGTACTTCCAGAACTGGCCCACGTTCGGATAGGTCTTGATCACGGTGTTCCAGAGCTCGTCCTTGTCGTAGCCGTGCTCCTTCTTCCTTCTCACCATCCGGATGTAGATGTTGTGAACCGGGTTCTTCATCTCGTCGATGCGGACCGGGCCGCGCGCGGTCTCGAGCTTGACGGCGGACAGCATCTTGACGAACTGCTCCGCGCCCGGCCACTTGCCCTTCGTCTTCTTCATCACCTCGTGGACCATCTGGGCAGTCGAGTAGTTGGACTCCGAGTAGTAGGAAGGCACCTTGCCGTACTTCGCGCGATACTTCTTCACGAAGGCCGCGTTCCTCGGCGTATCGAGCGCCGCGCTGTATTGCAGGGCCGATATATGGCCGATGACCTCGTCCCCCATCGATGGCAGGACGAACTCGTCGTAGCTCGTTCCCCCGCCCAGCACGGGTTTCCGGATCCCCGCGGATGCGAGCTGCTTGGGGAACTGGAGGGACATCGGCCCGACCATGAGCGTGAAGATCGCGTCCGCGTCCTTCTTGAGGGTCGGGAGGTACGGCCCGAAATCGATCGTCCCCAGCGGCGGCCAGATCTTCTGGATGATCCTGCCGCCGCAATCCTCGAAAGTCTTCTGGAACCCGCCCACGACCTCGTGCCCGAAGGCGTAGTCGGCCGCGATCGCCGCGATGCGCTTGTAGCCCTGCTGGCAGGCCCACTCGCCAAACGCGTGATTGGGCTGGGAGCTGGTCCAGCCGGTGCGGACCAGGTAGGGATACTTCGCGCTGTCCCGCTGCGTCAGGTCATCCGCCGCCGGAATCGACGCGATGTAGACCGTCTTCAGGCGCGTGCTGACCGGGGCCAGCGCGTAGCCGGTCGAGGCAAGGAGCCCCCCGATGAACATGTGGACCTTGTCCTGACGGATGAGCTTTTCAGCCTTGCGGACGGCGACCGGCGGCTTGCCCTCCTCGTCCTCCACGATGAACTTCACCTTCGCGCCGGCAAAGTCGCCGCCGACTTCGTCCAGGTACAGCTGAAAACCGTTCGTCATGTCCTTGCCGATCTGGGCGAAGATCCCGGTCGTCGGGGCGAGGAAGCCGATGCGCAGCTCCTGCGCTGCTTCCGACTCCCCGCCCAGGCTCAACCCGAGAGCCAGGCCCGTTACCAGAACTCCCCAACTGAAGACTCGTTTGACGCTCATCCACATGGCGATTCCTCCTTTACGATGACGCAGATTGCGGTGCCCTGGTCTCTCCGGTGCCCGCTGACCGGGCGCGCCGGTTCCGGATCCGCTCGGGAATGCTCATCAGGCCGCCCGGCAGAAACAAGATCGTCAGCACGTAGACGCCGCCCAGCACGTACTGCCACCACGGGACGAGCGTGCTCAGGTACTCCCGCAGGAAGACCACGATGCCGGCGCCGATCGCTCCTCCTACCAGCGTTCCCGCTCCCCCCAGCACCACCATCAGCAGCGCGTCCACCGACGTGGCGAGGACCACGTCCTCGGGACTGACGAGACCGTGTGCGTGAGCCCACAATACGCCCGCCAGCCCGCCGAAGCCACCGGCGATGATGAACGCAATGTATTTGTGCAGCCAGGTGTTGTAACCCAGGATGCGCATCCGCAACTCGTTTTCCCGGATCCCGACGAGACTGCGGCCAAACGGCGATTTGACCAGCCGATACAGCAGCGCCAGGGAGGCGACGAAGAAGCCGAATACGAGGTAGAAAAACGTGACATCGTCGGCAAGCTCGATGCCGAACGCGGGCCGCGGCGGAAGCACGATGCCGTTGTCCCCGCCGGTCAGGGAGTTCCAACGGTAGGCGAGCCCCCATACGCACATGCCGAGCGCGAGCGTGATCATCAGGAAATAGACCCCGCCGGCATGAACGGAGAACAGTCCGAACAGCGCGGCCGTCGCCGCGCCGATCGCCATGCCCATCACGACCACCGGCCAGAACGTCCAGTCGAGACCGAATTGGAAGCGGGTCGCGAGGATCGCCGTCAGATAGGCGCCCACGCCCAGATAGGCCGCCTGGCCGAGCGAGGGCAACCCGGTGAAGCCCAGGAGGATATCCAGGCTCATCGCGAGGATGGCGAAAATCAGCGCGTGCGTGACGAGAACAATGATGTAGGAGCCGGAATGCGGCGTAAGCAGCAGGACCGCCAGCAGCGCGGCGGCGACGATCAGCAGGTTGCGTCGGCTCTCCATCCTCACTCCCGTCCGAACAGGCCCGTCGGCTTCAGCGCAAGAATCAGGACCATCGGCGCATACAGCGTGAAATAGGAGATCTCAGGGAACAGCGCCTTGCCGAAGTTGTCCGCCAGCCCGACCAGGAGGCTGCCCACCGCCGCCCCGGTCAGGCTCCCCATCCCGCCGATGATTACGACCGCGAACGCAATGGGCAGGATCGCGAAATCCAGTCCCGGGTAGACGCCGAGAAAGGCTCCTCCGACGACGCCGCCCAGCCCGGCGAGGAACGCGCCGAGGGCGAAGATGAGCATCGATACGCGGGAGGTATCGATGCCCACGCCGCGCGCCATTTCCGAATCATCCACGGTCGCGCGCACCATCGCCCCCACGCGCGTCTTTTCCATCGCAAGCCACAGGATCAGGCCCACGACGAGCGCCATGCCGATCATGAAAACGCGATATATCGGAAAATAGAATCCGCCGATGACCGCGCTTTCCTTGAGCACCGCGGGCGGAACGATATCCAGGTTGTCGCCGCCCCAGATATCCAGCGCCGCCTGCTGAAACAGGTAGGCGAAGCCTACGGTCAGCAACACCTGCCGCAGCGGGTCGAAGCCGAGCGGCCTCAGGAATACCCGCTCCATCAGCATCCCCACCACGGCAATGACCAGGGCCGCCGCCGGCAGCGCGAGGAGCCACGAGCCCGTGGTCCAGATCACCGTGAGCGCGACGTAGCCCCCGAGCAGGAAGAAGGAGCCGTGCGCAAGGTTGACGATGCGCATCACCCCGAAGATGAGGGAAAGACCGCTTGCGAGCAGGAACAGCAGAGCGCCGTACGAGACGCCGTTGAAAGTCTGGATGACCCAGAAGTTGAGGTCCAACTTCCTCTCCCCAAATCCCCCCTACCCCCCTTTGCTAAAGGGGGGAGACTTCATTCCCCTACCCCCCTTTGCTAAAGGGGGGAGACTTCATTCCCCTACCCCCTTTTGCTAAAGGGGGGTACTTGTTCCCACCTACCCTCCCTTTGACAAAGGGGAGCGTTCGTCACCTCCCTGCCACCCCCTTTTCCAAAGGGGAGCGTTCGTCACCCCCCTGCCACCCCCTTTTCCAAAGGGAAGCGTTCGTCACCCCCCTGCCACCCCCTTTGACAAAGGGGGTGCGCGAAGCGCGGGGGATTTCATCACTGCGGCTCGATCTTCGCGATGCGCGTGATTTCGGCGTAGCGCTTGAGGTCGGCGCGGAAGAGCTTCGCCCACTCCGCCGGCGTGTGCCCCTGCGGATCGTAGCCGTTATTCACAAAGTGATCGCGCACATGAGGCATCTGCAATGCGCCGCGGATCGCCTCCTGCACCATTTTCACGATCGCTGGCGGTGTTTTCGCGGGTGCGAACACGCCGTGCCAGCCTGCGTCGGCAACAAAACCGGGCAACGCTGCTTCCCCGATGGTTGGCACGTCGGGCAACGACGTGAGCCGCCTGGTGCCGGTGAAGCCCAGCCCCCGCAGCCGGCCTGACTTGACGTGCGGGATACCGACTGCCGGCGCCGGAAAATGCAATTGAACCTCGCCCCCGAGAACCGCGGTCACCGCGGGTCCGCCGCCCTTGTACGGAACGTGCAGAAGATCGATGCCGGCCTTCGAGGCAAACAGCGCGCCGGTCAGGTGCTGGCCGTTGCCGACGCCCGCCGTGCTGTAGCGGACCTTGCCCGGCTGCTCCTTCGCCAGCGCGATCAGCTCCTTCACCGTCTTTGCCGGAATTTTGGGATGGGCCACCATCAGGTAGCCCGTGCCGAGCGCGACATCGGTGACCGGCGCAAAGTCCTTCACGACGTCGAACGGCATCTTCTTGCGGATGGACGGATTGACGGCAAACGAAAAAGAAACATGGAGCATGGTGTAGCCGTCGGGGGTTGCGCTCGCGACGATATGCGAACCCAGTATGCCGTTGGCGCCACCGCGGTTGTCGATCACGACTGTCTGCCCGAGCGCCTTCTCCACTTGCGGCCAGAGGACCCTCCCGAACACGTCCACGTTGCCGCCCGGGGGAAACGGAATGACGACCCGGACGGGCCGGGTCGGATATTTCTGCGCATACGACACGCCCCCGGCCAACGTGGCGAGCGCGACTGCGGCAACGACAAGGTAACGCGGTGTCATGTGATCTCCTCGGTCGATTGTTGACGGTGAGTCAGCGACTCATGTTTTGGCACTGAGTGTATCATTCCACGCGCCGCAAGGTGCTCCGCCATTTCGCAAAATGCTCGAAGCAAAGCCGTGGCGCCGCAACGAAAATGAAACTGTGCCGCTTTGACAACGACCGCCTCGGGCTCGTCGAGGGCGATGTCGTGCGGGACGTGACTGCGGCGCTCGATATCCTGCCGCGCCACGCGTATCCCCTGCCGCGCCATGATCCGCTCGTGGCGGGCCTGATCACGCTCCGCCTGCGGATCGAGTCTCTTGCCGCCAACGCGCCGCGCCGGCCGCTGGCGGGTATCAAGCTCCTGAGCCCCATCGCCAACCCGGGTAAGATCCTCGCCGCGCCCGTGAATTACCGGAAGCCTGCGCAAGTCCGTGGACAGCTTCACCGTCCTCGGCCCCTGGTTCGTGACCGCCGACGCGATCGGGGACCCCTCCGCGCTTGACCTGCGGCTCGCCGTCAACGGCGAGGTGCGCCAGCAGGCCAATACGCGCGACCTGATTCTGGGCATCGCCGAGCTGATCGAATTCGCGACGTCCTTCTATACGGTGCACCCGGGAGACATCCTGCTGACGGGCACGCCCGAAGGCGTCGGGCCCGTGCAGCCGGGGGACCGGCTCACCGCCGAGATCCAGGGCATCGGGCGCATGGAAGTTGCGGTCCGCGCGGCCTAGAACACGCGCGTCAAAGTTCACGATAAACTGGCAACGCTGCGCCCTGGACCGCCCTCGGGTCGGGACCTACCACTCTTGGAGGAGTTCATGCAAACCAAGCGTTACCTCAGCATCCTGATGTCCGGCGCGGCGCTGCTGCTCGCTGCGGCAGCGCCGGCGCAGACGATCAAGATCGGCGTCATCAATCCCTATTCCGGTCCATTCGCGACGCTCGGCGACCTGATCGACAAGGGATTCAGGCTCTACATGAAGCAGAACGCCGGCAAGCTGCCGCCCGGGGTGAAGATCGAGCTCGTCATCCGCGATTCCGGCGGCCCCAACCCGGACAAGGCGAAGCAGCTCGCGCAGGAAATGATCGTCCGCGACCGGATCCAGATGCTCACGGGCGTCGTGTTCACCCCCAATGCCCTCGCCATCGCGCCGCTCACCCGCGAGGCGAAACTGCCGTTCTTCATCATGAACGCGGGCACCTCGGTGATCACCGAACGCTCGCCCTACATCGCGCGCTTTTCGTTCACGCTGTGGCAATCGTCCTACCCGCTCGGCGCCTGGGCGTCCAGACGATACAAGCGCGCCTATCTCGCGGTCAGCGATTTCGCGCCCGGCCACGACAGCGAGGCGGCGTTCGAGCGCGGTTTCACCGAAGGCGGCGGCAAAATCGTCGGCAAGGTTCGCATCCCGCTCGCCAACCCGGATTTCGTCCCCTTCATGCAGCGCGCGAAGGACGCCAACCCCGAGGTGGTGTTCTCCTTCGTGCCGGCGGGCCGCCAGGCGACCCAGATCATGAAGGCCTATGGGGATCTCGGGCTCGACAAGGCCGGCATCAAGTTCATCGGCCCGGGCGACATCACCACCGACGAGGAGCTGCCCAACATGGGCGATATCGCGCTCGGCGTGATCACGATGCACCACTATTCCGCGGCCGCCACGCGGCCGGCCAACAAGGCGTTCATCGCCGCGTGGAAAAAGGAGTACGGCGCGAAATCCTGGCCGAGCTTCATGTCCGTGGGCGGCTGGGACGCGATGGACGCGATCTACTACGTCATTCGCGAGCAGAAGGGGAAGATCGACCCCGACCGCACGATGGAACTGGTGAAGAAGTACCGGAACCCGAACAGCCCGCGCGGGCCAATCGCGATCGATCCGGAAACCCGGGACATCATCCAGAACGAGTACATGCGCGAGGTGAAGAAGGTCGGCGGCGTACTCGCGAACGTAGAGTTCGAGACGTTCGCGCAGGTGAAGGATCCCTGGAAGGAGCTCAGGAAGAAGTAGCTCCCGCGAAAAAAAGAACATCCCCTCCTTTTCAAGGAGGGGAATATCTCGGGCTGATACATGGACGCGTTCCTGTCCTCGCTCGTCAGCGTCGCCTTTCACGGCGCCGCCTACGGGATGATCCTCTATGTGATCTCCGTCGGCCTGTCGGTGACGATGGGCCTGATGGGATTCGTCAACCTCGCCCACGGCGTGTTTGCCATGGCGGGCGGCTACATCCTCATCACCGCCATGGGCGCCTTCGGCGTGCCCTACCCGCTCGCGCTCGCGCTGGCATTCGTTCTCGTCGGGGCGGGGAGCGTGGTGCTCGAACGGCTGCTCTACTCGCGGCTCTACACCGCGGGCGATCTGGCCCAGGTGCTGTTCACGATCGGCCTCATCTTCATCGCCGTCGCAACCGCGCGGCTGCTTTTCGGCACCATGCAGCTGCTGGTGCCCCTGCCCGATTACCTGAAGGGCCAGTTCAGCCTGCTCGGGCGTGACTTTCCCGCGTTCCGCGTGTTCCTCATCGCCTTCAGCGCCGTCATGGTCGGCGTGTTGTGGTTCGGGGTGGAGCGCACGCGCTGGGGCGCGATGGTGCGCGCGGCGGTGGACAACGGCCCGATGGCCCGCGCGATCGGGATCAATACGCGGCGGCTGTTCACGCTTACCTTCGGCTTGGGCAGCGGCCTCGCGGGTCTCGGCGGCGCGCTGGGCGCGGAGATCCTGACGGTACAGCCGACCTATCCGTTCGAGCACCTGGTGTACTTCCTGATCGTCGTGGCGGTCGGCGGCCTCGGGAGCCTGCGCGGGCCGTTCATTGCGGCGCTGCTGATCGGCGTCACCGACACCGCCTGCAAGTACTGGGTGCCCCAGTTCGGGGCGTTCTTCATCTACGTCGCCACGATCGCCGTGCTGCTGTGGCGTCCGGCGGGACTCTTCGGGAAGCGGGTATGAGCCCGGGAGCAGGGATCGGCGGAACGTGGAGCAGGGGCCCGTTCACGGGATGCGACCGTGGAGCCGATCAATGGCGCGTCGCCCGAATGCCGATCCTGTGCGCGTCTCAGGGGTCAGATCCCCAGAGGGGCCCCTCTTCCGCCCTTCGACGCGCCCCGGTTTCCGGGGATGCGACCAAGGCGAATTGCCCGTGCCGCCGACACGGTGGCGGTGGTCATTGTGCAGGGATATCGGAGGCGGCGGCGCACCGATGATCCGCCAGGGAAGTTACGCCACGCAGGCGCCCATCGGCTGGCTCGAGTGGCTCCCGTTCGCGGCCGCGCTCGCGGTTTTCTTCGCGCTGCCGGAGTACGTGCCGCTCGGGGCGCGCATCCTGGTCTACATCCTGTTCGCGCTGTCGCTCGATCTCATCCTGGGCTACGCCGGGATCATCACGCTCGGACACACGGCGTTCTTCGGGCTGGGCGCCTACGTTGCCGGGATTCTCGGCGCGAAAGCCGGGCTGACCGATCCCCTGCTGCAGATGGCTGCCGCGGGAGCCGCGGCGGCGCTGCTCGGGGTCGCCACGGGAGCGGTCATTCTGCGGACGCGGGGCCTGACGCTGCTCATGCTCACCCTCGCGATCACCTCGATCCTGCTGGAGATCGCAAACAAGGCAACCAATCTCACCGGTGGCGCCGACGGCCTGTCGGGCGTGACCGTGTCGCCGATCCTCGGCCAGTTCCGATTCGACATGTTCGGCAAGACCGCATACCTGTACTGTCTGCTCGCACTCCTACTCGGGTGGTGGGTCGTGCGCCGGCTCATCTATTCGCCGTTCGGGGCCTCGCTCGTCGGCATACGCGAGAACGTCGTCCGCATGCACGCGATCGGATCGCCGGCCTATGCGCGGCTGGTGGCGGTCTACACGATCTCGGCAACGATCGCCGGCTGCGCGGGCGCGCTCCTCACGCAGACCAACCAGTTCGTCGGCTTGAACGTGCTGAGCTTCGAGTTCGCGGGCGAGCTGCTCGTGATGCTCGTCCTCGGCGGCGTGGGCCGCATCTACGGCGCGTTCGTCGGCCCCCTCGTCTACATGATCGCCCAGGATCAGCTCGCGAAGCAGTTTCCCGAGTACTGGTATTTCGGCATCGGGCTGCTGCTGGTGGCGGTCGTCCTGTTCGCGCGCGGCGGACTGCTCGGCATCGCCGACGCAATCGTGGCGAAATTTCGTGGACGACGCCCATGAGCGCCGTGCTCGAGACCCGCAAGCTGTGCAAGCGCTTCGGCGCGCTCACGGTCGCCGAGAACATCGACTTCCGGCTCGAGGCCGGCGCGCGCCACGCGTTGATCGGCCCCAACGGCGCGGGCAAGACCACCTTCGTCAACATGCTGACCGGCAGGCTCGCGCCCTCCTCCGGACGCATCCTGCTCGGCGGCGATGACATCACGGATGCGCGTCAGGACGCGCGCGTGAAGCGCGGGCTCGGACGCACATTCCAGATCAACACGCTATTCCGCAGCCTTCCCGTCCTCGACAACGTCGCGCTCGGCGTCGCGGAGCGCACCGGAATCGCGGGTCGCCTGTGGCGCCCGGCAAGCGCGTTCCGCGAGATCCGCGAGGAGGCCATGGCGCTGCTGGCGACGCTCGGGCTCGCCGACGACGCCGCGAGCCGCGTGCTCGATCTCCCCTACGGCAAGCAGCGCCTGGTGGAGATCGCCATTGCGCTCGGCTTGCAGCCCCGGGTCCTGCTCCTCGACGAGCCGGCGGCGGGCGTGCCCTCGGTCGAGTCGGAGCGCATCCTGCGGGTGCTCGACACGCTCCCCGCGGACATCGCCATACTCATCATCGAGCACGACATGGACCTGGTATTCCGCTTTGCCCGGCGGATCACCGTCCTGGTCCAGGGCGAGGTCCTGGTGGAGGGCACGCCGGCGGAAATCGCCGGCAACCGCCGCGTGCACGAGGTCTATCTGGGTGAGCACCACCATGGGTGACGGCCTCAACCTCACGGGCGTGCGCGCCGGCTACGGTGAGACCGTAGTGCTGGAAGATATCGCGTTCAGCCTGCCCGAGCGCGGCTCGCTCGCCGTGCTCGGCAGAAACGGCGTGGGCAAGACCACGCTGCTCTCGACCCTCATCGGCCATACAACGTTTCACTCCGGACGCATCGAGTACCACGGGAAAATGATCGAAGGGCTGCCCGCTTACGAGCGGGCGCGGCTCGGCATCGGCTACGTTCCGCAGGAACGCGAAATCTTCCCGTCGCTGTCGGTCGAGGAAAACCTGACGGTCGCCGCGCGCCCGGGTCCCTGGAGTCTCGAGCGCGTCTACGAGCTCTTTCCAGGCATCGAGCGCCGGCGCGGCCACATGGGCAACCAGATCTCGGGCGGCGAGCAGCAGATGCTCGCCATCGGCCGCGCACTCATGGGCAATCCCGCGCTGCTCCTGATGGACGAGCCGCTCGAGGGCCTGGCGCCGATCATCGTCGAGACTCTGCTGCGGGCCCTCGCCCGCCTCATCCGGGAGGAATCCCTGGCGGTCATCCTGGTCGAGCAGCACGCGAAGCTCGCGCTCGAGGTCACGCAGGAGGCGCTGGTGCTGAACCGCGGACGGATTTCCTATTGGGGAACGAGCGCGGAGCTTCTCGCCGATCCGCGGCGCCTGACGAGCCTCATCGTCGCCACCTAAGTGAATTCCCCTCCTGCCCGAGGAGGGGTGGCACCGAAGGTGACGGGGTGGTGGGAGACCTGGCTTAGGGCGCAATAAGCTCGAGCTGCGTTCCTTGAACCCTGACGCGATCGCCGATGTGAAAGCTCGCGCCATCGGCGCGCTGCACCAGGGCATCACCCCCATTGTCGAGGCGGATGGCGATCTCGTAGGTGGTTTCGGTGAAGCGCTCGCGCATCTCGGGCGTTCCGACCCCGCCGACGAACGGCTTGTCCGTGCCTGCACCCAGCGGCAGCGCGACCACTGCGCCAACACGCACGGGCGAGGCGAGTCCGCGGTCGATGGGCTCGTCCTGGAACACCCTCGGGACGGTCACCGGACGGCGGATCTGCACTTCACGGATCGAGCGTATCGTCCCGCACCGTTCGCACGCCTCGCCGGGCTTGAGCGTAGCGCGCGGCGGCTCACGGAAATCGGGAATCCTGATCGCCTGCCCGTGCGCCGCCGCCACCACGCAGGCCAGCACCACGGGAAGACCGCAACGAACCAGCGAGGCCCATCGTCCTTCGACAAGCTCAGGACGAACGGTCCCTTGAACATGCCGTTCGTGGTGAGGCCGTCGAACCATGAACGGCAGTCTGCGCGACTGCGCCATCGCTACTCGGAGAGCGACTGGATGAAATACGTCGCGGACAGCAGCACGCTCGGCGGGCCGAGCCGGCCGAGCCACTGCTCGTAGATTTTCTGGATCTCGCCGCTGCGGTAGAGGCGCGCGAGCACGCGGTTCACGGCGAGGCGGTAGGCGTGGTCTCCGCGCGGCAGCGCGAGCGCGTAGGGCTCGACGGAAAAGTCCTCGTCGAGCAGCTTGAACGCGCCCTTGGTCTGGCTCGTGAGCACGACGCCGATCAGCACCATGCGGTCCGAGGCGAAGCCCTCCACCTTGCGCTGATCGAGCAGGCGCAAGCCTTCGTCGCGCGCCTTGACGGTAACTACTTCGGCGTCGATCGCGCGCCGCACCAGGTTCTCCTTCAGCACCTTCTCCGTGGTGGTGCCGGTGATGACCGCGATGCGCTTGCCGTTGAAATCCGCCAGGCGTCCCGCCTCCGATTCCACCCGGGTAAGGATGCTGCCTCCGTCCACGAAGGTGATCAGGCTGAAATCGACGTCCGCCTGCCGGCCGAGCGTCCAGGTCGTGGTGCTGCACTCGATGTCCACGCGCCCCCGTTTCACGGCGTCGAGCCGGTTCTGTATCGTCAACGTTACCCAGCGGGTCTCGAGGCTTGCGAGCTTGAGCTGCGCCCGAATGCCGCTCGCGATCGCGCGGCACAGCTCCACCGAGTAGCCCTGCGGCTGCCCGTTCGCGTCCCGGAAGGAAAACGGCGCGCTGCCGTCGAGATAGCCCATGGTGATGGCGCCCTGCTTGCGGATCTTCCCCAGCGTCCCGGTTTGCGCCGATACCGGCGCCGCAAGCGCGCACATCAGCGCGACGGAGAGCCAAATTCGAATTGTCATGCAGGACCTCGTGTGACTGCTGTCAATGAGGGCGATTGTACTGGTATTGCAGCGTCACGGTCGAACCTGCCCGCCAGTCAGAGTGTGATACGCTGCCCCGAGCGCGTTTTTCCACCGATTGTCCCGACAAGGAGAGGCACATGAAGGACAAGCGAGGCCTGACCATCTACTTCAACGACGGCAGCAAGCTATCGCTCGATTTCCCGAAGCAGTCGCCGAACGAGGCCGCCGCGATGATGAAACTCGACGACGTGCTGAAGAAGCGCTACATGCTGTTCGAGGCGGACAGCACCTTCCTGATGATCCCGTTCGAGAACGTGCGCTACGTCCAGCTCTATCCGGCACCGGACAGCGTGCAGGGCCACACCTATATCAAGGGCGCGAGCATGACCGGGTAACCCCCACCTTGTCATTCCCGCGAAGGCGGGAATCTAGGACTGAAAACACGCTGCCGCATTCCCTCCTGGACTCCCGCGTCCGCGGGAGTGACGGCGGCATGGTCGGGGTTTATTTTCCTTTCGGCCTCGACACCGGAATCTTGAACTGCCACTCGCCGTTCGCCTGCTTGCAGAAGGTGTAGACACCGCGCTGGAGGAGATCGCGGGCGTCGGACTCGATGGTGGCCTCGCGGCACGGCTGCTTGCCGTCGGTGAAGCTCTTTCCCGGCGTGATCTTGCTCGTGAACGGGGTCTTCGGCGCCTTCCACTCGATCGTCGCCCCCTCGGGCACCTCGTCCAGCACCTTCATCACCGCGGCGCGGAACGCCTTCAGCTCATCCCCCGTCAGCCGCGTGATCGGTGCGTCCTTGAAGCCGCTCATGTTGAGCGCGAATGCCGGGGCGACTGCGGCCAGCAGCGCCAGCCATAACAATCCTCTCATCATGGCTGCAATCTAGAACGATACGCTCATGAACGCCATCGGACCCGAGAACGCCGTTCGCGCCTTGCCGCGCCAATCGGAACTGTCAATATCCACGTCCACGATCAGAGTACGCAATCCGACGCCAAACCCCACATGGCGAAACGGCCGGTAGAGCACGTCGATGGCCGTACTGCGGATGTCGCCGCTGTATTCGTCATAGCTGAGCGAGAGCCAATCCATGCGCATCCGCACCGCCCACTCGTTCGTGAGCGCAAAAGCGCCGTAAATATTCAAAACCGGCAATGGCGCCAGCACATCCGACGATTCGGAGCCGACTCCCGCCGACTCGATGCTCGTCTTGATGCCCGCCACATGCAGGCCGATGCCGACCCCGAGCTCCTTGTCGCGCCGCTTGAAAAACGAGTAGCCGGCGCTGACGCGGATATCGTAGAAATCGTACGTCGCGTTGACCGTGTTTCCCGCGTTGAAGGTCTGGTCGCCCCAGGTAACATCCGTCGCCAGCGTGCGGGTCGCGTCGCGATTCAGCCTGAAGTACTCCACCTCGAGCCGCCAACGCTCGCTCATCCTCCAGAGTAATCCCCCGATACCGGTCAGGTTCCGCTCGTCGAGCCCGAGCGTGTCCTCGAAATCGACGACCACCCCGGTCCCGCCGCCAGATGGCCCCAAAGACGCCTGCGTGCTGGACCTGGAATAGTAGCCACCGAGCTCGAAACTAAACCGGTCGTTCAGCGCGGGATGGTTGGGAATCGCTTCCGCAGAGGCGGACTGGGCGCGCACCGCCGAAACCGTCAATGACGTGAACACTGCACACGCGAGTAGCAACATCTTCCTGAATCGCGATTTGGTCACGCCACATCTGCGCTTGTCATGTTGCACGCCTGCGCCTTGCTGATGGGGCAATAGTAACACCCCTCGACTCCAGAAATTCCACGCTAACCCGGGTATCCATCCGAGCCCGATTAGAACAACATATTCGTCAACGTAAACGTATCGTCGGCAACGGCGGTTGATGCAGATCAAAGCCGCAAGCAGTCGCTTCAAAAAAGGAGTCCTGCCGACACCGGAACCGGGCTCGGCGTCCTCATTGCGAACGGCGTAGCTCCGGGAACGCCGCCAGCAGTCGACCTGCCAGGCACTCGGGGTAGTTTTCGGGGAACTGCCAGACGCGCTGCCTGCCCGGAGGGTTGACGAGGCAGCGCTGCGCCGGCGGTATGGCATGGCGCAGCGAGAGCGTTACGTCGGTGGAAATCCAGTCGTTCGCGTACCAGTAGCCGTGCCCTCTCATCCCGCCCATCCATGGCCGAGGAAGTGCGCGAAAGAGCCCATCTGCACCGAGACCTCGTCGAAGGTCACGCGATAGCGGTGCACGTAAAGCACGAGCTCCTTGTTGTTCGCCCTCGCGAGCTGAGCGTCGATCGCGGCCATGTAGCGCCGCTCGGCATCGCCCAGCTCCCCGTCTTCGCGGGCCTTACCAAAATTCGCCACGCGCTCCACGGCGCCCGGACGCGCCTGCTCGACGGTACTCGTTCGGTTGGAGGCCACGAGATCCTCCCACGTCCAACCCGGCGCACCGAGTCGTACTGCGGCAACTCCGAGCGTCATCCCGTCGCCCGCGTCATTGATGTAGTGCCCGGGCTGGCCTTCGCCGGCCGGCGCGCGTGTTGTCGCGTAGAACACGGACAGGCGCGTGGAGCGCAGCCCCGCCGCCAGCGCGGGAGCGAAATCCAGGCGCTCATCCTTGAATATCACCGGCGTCGGCATCAGGTGCGGCTCGACCGTCGCGCCGCCCGCCAGCACCCACAGCAGCGAGAATGCAAGAGCACCGATGCTCCGGCGGCACCGCGCAGTGAAAATCATCGATTCGGGGGCCTGGTCGATTGAGACAGAAGAGGGAGAACGCGCTGGTTATGCTATCAGATTGCGAGTCGCCCCGCGTTTCCGCAGGGCGCAAGACATGCGATGTGAATCGCCGTCCACGTCAAAAGCTGCGCCGATCAAATTCGCCGGGCGTATGATTCCGCGTGAACCAATCCGATCGCCCCCGTAACTCCAGGAAATATGTGCCCCATTAAAGGTTTCATGCGCGCTGCCGTCGCCAGCGCCACGCTGGCGATCGTAGCGCCGGCGTCCCAGGCACAACGGCCTGTACCGGCAGCTGACACCGCAAAGTCGCCGCGCATCGGCCTCGTGCTCTCGGGCGGCGGCGCGCGCGGGGTCGCGCACATCGGCGTCCTCAAGGTCCTGGACGAGCTGCGCGTGCCCGTCCACTGCGTGACGGGCACCAGTATGGGCGCCATCGTCGGCGGCACCTTTGCATCGGGCGTGCCCATCGCGGACATGGAGAAATCTATCGTCCAGGCGGATTGGGACGACGTTTTCCGGGATCATCCGCCGCGGACGGAGATCTCGATGCGGCGCAAGGCTGACGACTACAAGACCCTGTTTGCGCCCGAGTTCGGCGCGAAGGACGGCGGTCTCGTCCTGCCCAAGGGCGTCGTCGCGGGCATCGCGATAGAAGGGTTCTTCCGGTTGCTCACCTCGCGGGCTGCGGAGATCGATGACTTTCAGAAGCTCCCGATTCCGTTCCGGGCGGTCGCCGCCGACATCGAGACGGGAGAGGCCGTTGTGCTCGAGCGTGGCAGCATCGCCCGGGCGATGCGCGCAAGCATGTCCGTTCCCGGGGCGCTTGCGCCCGTCGAGATAGATGGGCGGCTGCTGGTTGACGGCGGCATCGCCAACAATCTCCCCATCGACCTGGCACGCAAGGTCTGCGCCGACGTCGTGATCGCGGTCAACATCTCGACTCCGCCGCTCAAGCGCGCCGAGATCACCTCGGCGCTCTCGGCCGCCGGCCAGCTCATCAATTTCCTGGGCAAGGTGAATGTGGATGAGCAATTGAAGAGCCTGGGCAGCCGCGACGTGCTCATCGCTCCCGACCTGGGCGACATTTCCGCGGCGAGCTTCGAGCGCTCCGCCGATGCGATCCGCATCGGCGAAGAGGCGGCGCGCAAGCTGGCCAATGCGCTCCGGCGATACAGCCTGCCTCCAGAGCAGTACGCGGCGCTGCGGCAGAAACAGGTCCTGGAACCCAGGGGGCTGGGTACCGCGGACGCAATCCGCTTCGAGGGTCTGAAGCTTACCAATCCCGAGGTGCTGCGCCCTCTGATGGGAAGCAAGCCGGACGAGCCGCTCACGGAGGAGAAGCTCAGCGCGGACCTGCGGCGCATCTACGGTCGCGGGGATTTCGAAAGTGTGGACTACCAGATCCGGCGCGAGCCGGAAGGCCGCGCCGTGATCATCGAGCCGCGCGAGAAGGACTGGGGGCCCGACTACCTCCGCTTCGGGCTCGGTTTTGCCACGGATTTCCAGGGTGACAACATCTTCAATTTTCTGGTGAGCTACCGTAAGACGTGGTTGAATCGGCTGGGCGGAGAATGGCTCACGGAGGCGCAGATCGGGCAGAACTCTTTCCTATCCACCGAGTTCTACCAGCCGGTTGACGAGCGCGGCCGCTATTTCGTCGCGCCGTACGTGAGGTTTGGCGAGAGCACCACCGGCATTTTCGCCGGAGAGGACCGGGTAGCGGAGTACCTCGTCCGGGAGGCGCGCGCCGGCCTGGATGCCGGTGCCGTCCTCGGAACCTGGGGCGAGGCCCGTCTGGGCGCACTGTGGCGAAGCGTAAACGCCGAGGTCGACACCGGCTCTCCCGTGTTGCCGGATATCAAGGAAGACACCGCCGGCGCCCAAGCACAGTTGATCGTGGATCAGCTGGACTCCCCCTGGTTTCCCCGAAGCGGGTACCGCGTCACCGCTTCGGCCTACATGGCCCGTGAGAGCTTCGGGTCCGACCGCGACTACGAGCGCCTCGACGGCCAGGTGGTCGGCGCCGCCTCATGGGGCGCCCACACTTTCAACTTGAGCCTTTCCGGCGGCACGGACCTCCACTCGGACGCGCCCGCGTACGAGTTCTTCACCCTCGGAGGTCCCCTGCGCCTGTCGGGCTACCGCATCAACGAGTTTGCAGGCGCGCGCATGGGGCTTGGGCGATTGCTGTACTACAACCGTGCCCTGAAGCTCCCGGCATTGCTGGTGCCAGGTGCCTATGCGGGCGCTTCGATCGAGGCGGGCCAGGTGCACGACCGCCTCGACGGCTCGCCAGACGGAGGCACGATCTGGTCCGGCTCCCTCTTTCTCGGAGCGGATACATTTGTCGGACCCGCCTACTTAGGGTTCGGTGTCGGCGAGGGCGGGCGATTCAGCCTGTACCTGCTGATCGGCGCGCCCGGGCACCGCTGACCCGCGACGGGTCAAGCCCGCCCGCTGCACACCGCTCGCGACTGACGCCGTCACCGGCTGTCAGGAGGCTGCGTCTCGCCGCCGCCGGACGGAGTGATCAGTCTGGCCGGAAGTTTCAGCGTGCGCTCGAAGATCCCCAGCACCTCGGACGTGACTGCTCTTGGACCGAGCGGCACGACGAGCGGATCGCGGATATCACCGCTCACGCCGACCGGCACGCTGGTGAAAGTCCCGCCGATGACGTATCCCAGGATCGGCACGTCGCGCACGAGCCGGTCGAGGCGGCCGAATGGCGCGACCAGCACCGTGAGCCGGCTGCTGTAGTCGGTGGTGGAGATCCAGCCGTTCGCGGCGAGTCCCAGCGCGTCGCTCCGAAAAGAGCCTTCCTCGACGATGAACCGGCCGTCCTCGAAATGCCCGGCCACCACCAGCCCGCGATAGGGAAAACCCTGGTCGTCGAGCTTGGGACCGTCGTCCTTCATCAGCGAGGCGACGTTCCCCATCGAAAGGATGTTCCCGAGGAGAGCGAATTTCATGACCTTGCCGTCGCGCGCGTCGGCGCGGACCGTTCCCTTGAGGTTTTTCCGGAGCTCGGCCAGCGTGCCCTGCGTGCTGATGTCGGCCTTCAGATCATACCTACCGGTGATCAGCACCCCCTCTCCGCTCAGGCAGTGGGCGGTCTGCTCCAGCTCCTGCGCTTGCGCGGCAATGCGGGCGGAAGCGGTATAGCCCTGCGGCGTTGCGCCGAGCATCAGCGGCAGCGAAATCCCGCAAATCCGGGCCTGCTCCAGGTCCAGGTGCGCGCGCCGTTTCTCCAGCACCAGTGTCGCCGCAACCGGCGCGATCGTGTGACGGCCGCGCTGGATAGAATCGGCGCGTACCGCTATTCGGCCCGTCACCGGCAAAGGCCATAACTTCGATGCCGCGTCCTCGCCGCCCGCAGCCGGCTTGGGCCGCACGTCCGCAGCAATCTCCGCCTCGGAGGGCAACAGCGCATCCAGATTGATGCCGGGGGAATCGAGCTGCGCGTCGATGACCGGACCGCGTTCGGTTCTCCTCAGGTCCCCTTTCAGCGTCACGCGCTGCTCCGCCCAGACCACCGTTGCTTCGCGTACGTGGAGGGCCGCCTCGTCGGTCGCCAAATCGATGCGTTCTATCTTGAGGGGCTGTCCGATCAACGAGGCGAGATCGAGCGCCTCCCCTTTCAGTTGCCCCGAGGCATGCATGCGCTCGGGATGCGCCCGATCAATCGTGAAGCGCAGCTCTCCGGAAACGGCGCCCGACGGCAGCTTTACGCGCTTCAGCACGGCGGCAATGCTCGTGCTGTATAGCGCCCCGGCATACCGGCCTTCGAGCGATCCGCCCTTGGCGCGCAGCGACAGCCCGGCGTCACTGCGCGCGTCCTTGATCGTGCCGCGCCGGATGTCAAGCGTGCCCGCGGCCCAGCCAAGATCGACGGCTACGCTGGGTCCCGCGGCGAACTGCGCGGTCGCCTGCACTTCCAAGGCACCTCGCGGGCGCCAGGCGATACCGGGAGCCACAATTCTGATCGGCGTCGCGGGCTCGTAACGGGCGGGCAACTTCGCACTATTCCAGACCCAGGCCAGGAACTTTTCTCCAATGGTGCCTTCGGCGATGGCGCCTCTTATCCTCGGTCCGGAGTCGAACTCGTCGACCGTCACCGATGCGACGGCGCTCGCATCCAGCAGGGAAATCGCCGCGCGGTTGATCGTCACCGACGCGGGACCGGCGTCAACCGACCAGTCCGCGATCTTGACCGGCCCCGGCAGTTGCCGCATGCCGAACGTGGCATCCGACTTCAGTACGTTCAGGCCGAACTTCCAGTCACCGCGGCCAAACGCGAACGTCGCATTGCCCTCAACCCGACCGGCCGCGGTCTGGATGTCAGCGAGCGCTTCGCGGGTCTCTTGCGGAAGCGCCTGGCGGGCAAGCTCAAGCCACCGCGCGACGTCGAGATCGAAACGCGCTGCCCCCGCAGTCGAACCGTCCTTGAACCAGTGCTGCAGTGTGGATAGCGTTATTTCTCCCGCGGGCATCGACAGCGCGACGCGATCGAGCTTCACCTTGTGGCGGTCAACTTCCACCGCGCCACCGCCAAGATGCACTGGACCCGGTAGATCCCTGACCTGAACCGCCACGTCCGACTTGCGGACATCCACACCCACGCTCCAGCCCGGCGGCCCGAGATCGAGCTTGACGCGGCCTTGTGCCCGGCCGGTAACCGGCTGCAACGACGCGAGCACTTCACGCACGGGTGCCGGAACCAGGCGCCGCGTGTAATCCATGCCCTGCGCAAGATCCAGGTCGTAATCGGAGTGCCCGGAGACCACTCCGTCCTTCGCGGAAAAACGCAGCTCCCCCGCTGCAAGCCTGCTGCCGGCAAGCCGGACTTCTTCCACGCCGATGACGGTTTCCTTCGCGCCGACCTTGACGGAGCCTTTCACCCGGACACCCTTGATATCCACGCGTTCACCCGCGCGTGTGATACCCACGGAATCCGTACTCGCGTCGATATCGCATTCCAGCGATATCCTCGCGTCGGTGCGCGCCTCCAGGTGCAGCCGCACCGCCGCCATCGACACGCCTACCGGCACTTCTCCCACATACCGCTCCAGCCAGGCCTGCGGCTCGATGTTTGCTCCACGGAGGGTCGCCCTTGCCGAAAGATCCGTGTACTCGACGCGCGCCGACAGCGCGAGCCAGCTCCAGTACTGGCTTGCCGCCGTCGCGTCGAATTCCATGCCGCCCGCCCCGGCACGCGCGCGGAGCGATAGCTTGCGCAACCGCATCGGGAGCGCGCCCGGGACACGAACCTCCAGCTCCGCGTCCTCGATCGTGACGACCGTATCGGGGGCGAACTTGCGGACGGCATCGACGACGGGTCCCATGACGGACCGGTAGGTCTCGGCGATTCCCGGCGCGCGCTGCTCTCGCGGCGCCGCCTCCTCCGGAATTGCCGGGGGATCGATGCCGATCGCGATGACCGGCCTCACGACCGCCAGGGACAGAATCTCGGCGCGCCCGCGCAGGAGCGGCCTCAAACGCAGCTGGACGTCGAGCGACTCCGCGCCGACGCTCCCGACTCCCGGCTTGTCGATGCGGAACTTGCTCAGCGTGCCCTGCGGCCACGGCAGGATCCGCACTCTAAGGCTCTCCCAGGCCAGATCCGCGTGAATCGCGGACGCGACGCGGCGCTGGATCTCCGCCCTGACTGGCGGGGTATCAAGCAGGTCCGGAAGGAAGAGCGCCGCGGTGCCCAACATCGCCGCCAGCACCGCGATGCTATACAGGATGAAGCGCGCGGCCCGGACCCAGCGCCGGTTGGCGGAGAGCGTTCCCACAGACGGCAGATTCTACCTATCGGAGAGAGACAGCTTCTTCTTGCGTTATGCTTCCCGAAAGCTCATGAAGATCTTCTACGGCTGGCGCATCGTGATCGCCGGCGGCGCGCTGCAGTTCCTCCAGAGCCTGCTGCTGAACCAGGCTTTCGGCGTCTATCTCGCGGTCCTGGTCGAGGATCGCGGCTGGAGCAAGACCGCCGTCGCCGGCGCGGCCGCGCTGAAGTCCACCGAAGCCGCCGTTCTCGGCCCGGCGCTCGGCTGGGCGGTGGACCGCTTCGGGACGCAGGGCATTGCCCGCATCGGGATCGTCGCCTTCGGCATCGGCTTCATGCTGCTCAGCTGGATCGACACGCTCCTCGGCTTCTACGCGGCGTTCGTGGTCGTCGCGCTGGGCTCGAGCATGTTCGCCAACCCCGTCGTGGCGGTCGCAATCATCCACTGGTTCGAGCAGAGCCGTGCCCGCGCGCTTTCTGCGCTTCAGTTCGGCTCCGCGATCGGCGGGCTGTTCGTGTTCCTCGTCGCGGCATCGATCCAGGCCTACGGCTGGCGGGCGACCGCTTTCGGATCGGGCGTTATCGCAATTTTGGTGGGCTTGCCGCTGGTACGTGTCATCCGCAGCCGCCCCGATCGTCACGAAGCCGCGGACGACTTGCCGCCTGCGCCGAAGGCCACCGGGCCTTCCGCTGCGCGCGCGCGGGAGAGCTTCAGCGCAGGCGAGGCGCTGCGCACCAGCGCGTTCTGGCTGATCGGGCTCGGCCACGCTTTCTCGCTGTTCGTAGTGACCGCGTTCAACGTGCACGCCATTGCCCACATCAAGGAGGGCCTCGGGTATTCGCTCGGACTCGCCACGCTGGTGTTTACCCTTGTGACCGTCGGTCAATTCGGTGGCGTGATGCTGGGATGGGTGATCGGCGACCGGTTCGTAAAGCGCAAGGTTGCGGCAACCTGCATGCTGATGCACGCGGCGGGCCTGCTCATGCTTACGTATGCGACGGGTCCCGTCGTGCTGGTGGTCGCGGCGCTGGTGCATGGCATTGCCTGGGGCCTGCGCGGGCCGTTCATGGCGGCGATCCGCGCCGACTATTTCGGCCGCAGCTCGATCGGCATGATCATCGGGCTGTCCTCGATGATCCTCATAGTCGGCCAGATCGGCGGGCCGATCCTCGCCGGCGCGTTCGCCGACTGGACCGGCGATTACCGAATGGGCTTCACCATCCTCGCGGTGCTGGCCGGCCTCGGATCCCTGTTCTTCCTGATGGCGCGACGGCCCAGGAAGGAAGGCAACGCGTAACGGGCCTCCCGCGCGCGGCGCGGGGGCGCGCGTCACTCCACGAGCGGGATCTGCGCTGCGAGCTCGTACTTGCCGATCGCGCGGATCTTGTTCTCGATTTGGATGTAGCGCGCGACCTTCACGCCCGAAATGACCTTCTCCAGCTTCGGAACATAGGCGCGCTTGAGCTTCACTTCCGCTTCCTCGACGCCGATCGCTTGATTGATCAGCTTCTTTGCCACCTCGTCGGAAACCGGCCCCTTGTTGTAGGCGTCCGCGTAGCGCTTGATGGTGCCGATGAGGCGCTGGTTGATCTTTTGCAGGTCCTTCTGGTAGGCATCGTACACTGGCCAGAAGCCCTTGGCCTCCTCCTCGGTCAACTGCATGTTGGCGGCAACGACGAGTTTCTTGTCGGCCTTGATCTTCTGCGCGAGGATCTGCATGTCCGACGCCGTTTGCGCGGCTGCAGGCAGAGCCAGCAGTGCTGCAACGGCAAATAGTACGACTTGAGTGAGCTTCATTTCAGGTTCTCCCTTTGGTCAATAGAGATTTGTGACTCGTGATTCGTACGCCCTCTCCACGCATGCGGGAAAGAGCTGGGGCGACAGGTTATCAAGTTTATGTGTAACCCGCCTCCTTCTGAGCGCGGATGGCGAGCACAAACACCGTGTCAAGTACTGCAACGTATCGATACAGCGCGACATAACCACGCGCACGCTGCCCGATCACAAGTTCTCTAAGGTCCGCCCGGACCGGCCGACCGATCAGCGGATTGCGTTCCAGCACGTCGATTGCCCGCATGATGTCTTCAATGCGCGAGGGCGCTTCCGCCACCTGATGTTGAAGGAGATGTTCCAGGATGCGATCGAGGTCATCCCCGACCTCCGGTGCGAGCTCGACGCGCGACACGACTAGCGCGCAAGCGTACGCGGCTTCGGTCGAGCAATCTTCCTGCTGATGAGCCGGCGCGCAAGATAGCGACGCATCTCGTTCCACGGCACGGTCTTGCCAGAGGCGACAATCTCCGCGTACCGCCGCTCGGCTGTATCCTGGAATTCCCCCCGGCGCTCTTCCTGTTCAGCCTTCTCGGCTATCGCTTCCAGTATGAAACCATGCGCGGTGGTTCCAGCGCGTTCTGCCGCGCGGGCGATGCGCTCCTTCAGATCCTGCGGCAGGCGAATGGTGGTTGTGGACATCGCGAAGCTCCACGTGAAAACGAGATTGTAGCACAATGGTGCTACATTACTCCAGAGCTGCGCGCGTTCGATCTGGCCTTCGTGCGACTCGGCGGCATGACACCGCTCGCGTACCTTCGGTCCGCCACACGTCGGGAAAGGCTGCCGAGCCATCGGGGCCATAAGATGCGAGACGGCACCGCTTAAGACGCAGAATAGGTGTCAGTTCCTGACACCTTTTCTACTTCTCGAGCTCGGCAACCAGCCGTTGCACGCCGGGGTCATCGGGCAGGATCTCGGCGATCTTTCTTGCGTAGGGGAGCGCGTCCCGGGGTTTGCCCGTTTCGCGGATCATGGAAACGAGCGTGCCGAGAATTTCCAGATCGTACGGGTGGCGTGCCTCGGCGGCGCGCAGCACGGAAAGCGCTTCATCTCGCCTCCCGGCTGAATGCAGCCCCACGGCATACACATAACCAAAGCGGGCATTGTCCGGGGCGAGCTTCGCCGCCACGGAAAGCTCTTGGATGGCCGCGCCCTTGTCGCCCTTGCGCACCAGCAGCAGCCCCAATGCATGATGCAAGTCGGGCGCACGCGGCAGCAGCGTGAGGCCGCGACGCAGCAGCTTTTCTGCTTCGACCTCGCGTCCGAGCTGGCGGTAGGTATCAGCGAGATTCACGTACGCACCGCCAAAGCGCGGATCGAGCGAAAGTGCGCGCTCATAGGCTGCAATCGCTTCCTCGGAACGGCCCTGGCGCAACCGCAGATTGCCGAGATTGACGTTCGCCGTCGGCCAGTCGGAATCCAGTCGCAGCGATGCGACGTACTCGTTCGTCGCCGTCTCGCGAGCGCGCCGCTGCTCGAGTGAGAGCTGATCGTCACGAATATCCACAAGCACGCGCGCGGCCTCAATGCGCACACCGCGCACCGGATCGGCGAGTAGCGGCGCGGCGGCCTGTGCCCGGACGGCGGGTTCGAACTGCTCGATGAGGCCAAGCGCAGCGATGCGCATTGTGGGATCGTAATTCGCAAGCAGCTTGCGCACCACGGGCAGGCTTTGCGGCCGGATATGAGGACCGGCCAGCGTAGTCGCAGTTGCCCTCACAATGGACGGCAACGCGGGATCATTGGCAACCGCAAGCAGCGACGGCAAGGCCTTTGCACCCTGCGTCGTGCCGGCATGGAATGTCGGGCCGAAGTGCGGGCGCTCACGCCAGGCCTTTCCGTACCATCGGTCCATTGCCGCGATGGCCCAATCGGGCTTGCGATTCGCATGGCACTGCGTGCAGGCGTTCGGGCTGCCGGGCGCAATGGACAAGTCTGGACGCGGGACGCGAATGCTGTGATCGCGGCGCGGGTCCACCACCATGTACGTCTGGGCGGGCATGTGGCATTCGACGCACTGTGAGCCTTTCGAGCCCGCCTGGTGGAAATGATGCTTTTCCGTGTCGAACGCAGTGGAGTTGTGGCAGCGCACGCACAGGGCGTTGCCCTCCGCGCGGAGCTTCAGCGCGTGCGGCTCGTGGCAGTCCATGCAGGTGACGCCGCGCTGGAGCATCTTGCTCTGGAGGAACGAGCCCCAGGTGTAGACCTCTTCGCGCTGCTGACCGTCGGCGTGGTAGTTCGGGGGCGTCAGTAGCGCTAGGCGATGCGTATCCTCGAGCGGCGCGCCCACCGGTCCTGATTCCGTAATCGTGGAGCGGCGTGCGTGACACGCCACGCATACGTTCATCAGCGCATCCGCGGCGGGCTTGTCGCGCTGCGCCGTCTTCGCGTCCGCCGCCGGATACTTCCACGCCTCGTTCCAGCGGCTTCTCAGTACCGTCAGGCCCTTGTCGCCTTCCGCCGAGTACGGCGCGCGCGTGTCCTTCGCCCACTGAACGTGGCGCGAGCCCGGCCCGTGGCACGCCTCGCAGGCGACGTTGATCTCGCTGAAGGTGGTCTTGTAAGTGCGGCTGTCCGCGTCATACCCCTTCTTCAGATTGGTCGAGTGGCACGCGGCGCACTGAAGGTTCCAGTTCTGATACAGCCCGGTCCAGTGGAGAGAGTCGTTGTGGTCGAT
>DASWIC010000185.1:0-3941 GCA_036397875.1 Burkholderiales bacterium | reverse complement strand
CCGACGCGGGGCCCGAGGCCGCAATCGGTGCCCCCCATCACGTTCTCGCGCCCGACGAGATTTGCGTAGCGCACGAGGCGCTCGGCCACCAGCTCGGGATGCTCGATGAAATCCGAGTAGTGGCCGACGACGCCGGGGATCAGCACCGCGCCCTCGGGCAGCTCGTGGTCCTCGAATACGCGCCATTCGTGCTGATGGCTGGGGTTGGAGGCCTCGATCGAGTAGCCCGATGCGCGCACCCTGAATATGAGGTCGATGATGCGCTCGAGCGCAATATCGTGCTGGTGGGGGCCGTGGAAGCTGCCCCAGCAGACGTGCAGCCGGATCCTCTCCCGGGGAAGGCCGCGCAGCGCGTGGTTCAAGGCGTCGACCCGCATCGTCGCGTACTTGCGGTAATCGGCGACGCTCATCTCGGGATACATCTGCCAGCCGTCGGGAAGATCCGGGTCGTCGATCTGCAGGAGAAAGCCCGCGTCCACAATCGCCTTGTATTCCTCGCGCATGGCTTCGGCGATGGCATAGACGAACCCCTCTTCGTCCGGGTAGTGCTCGTTGCGCAGCCAGTGCTCGATCGTGCCGGGCGTGTTCGCGGACAGGAATGCCGTGTGTGCCTTCGCGCCCTGGAGCGCCGCCCCGAGGTTATCGAGATCGTCCTTGAGCGCGGCGTGGCCGATGTACTTCAGGGGCGCGACGCAGAAGACCTGCGGCCGGCTCGGCCCCGAGCCGGCGAAGGCGCCGAAGCCGCGGCCGCCCGCGGCGAAGTACTCGGGGAATTTCGCCAATTCGCGCCCGGCGATGGACAACGGCTCCGGGCTTTTTCCCGGCACGGTGGGGCGCGACTCGAAGCCGGCCAGGCGCTCACGCACGTAGTTGTTGAAATTGGTCTTGCCGAGCTCGCCGTCGTTGACGCTGTCCACGCCGCAGGCGATCTGCTGGCGCACGATTTCGCCGACTTCGTTCTTCAGCCGGCCCGCGAGCGCGTCCCGGTCGTACGCCCGGCCCTCCGCCCGCGCGAAGACCAGCTCCCTGAGCGCGTCGGAACGCGGCAGGGACCCGGCGTGCGTGGTCAGAATGCGGTTGCGCGTCATCCGATGCATCTCCTTCAGCCGCGCGAGTTTCATTGTAATCGCGCTGGTTTGTCAACGCCCGCGCGCCAGGAAATTCGTCATTCCCGCGGGAACGTCAGTCGTCATTCCCGCGGAGGCGGGAATCTAGGCTGACGATCGTCTACTGGATCCCCGCCTCCGCGGGGATGACGTGCGTCCGCGGGGATGACGGGTTCGCTGGTAGGATAGCGGCGTGGCAATGACCCCCGGCTTCGTTTCTCCGCCCAAGGGCGATCTCGCCCACCTGGCGCGTCTCGGCCGCTTTCTCCTGCCGTATCGCTGGCGCATCGCGGGCGCGATGCTCGCGCTGGTGGTCGCCGCGAGCTCCGTGCTGGCGCTGGGACAGGGGCTGCGCTACGTGGTCGACGCGGGCTTCGGCAGCGGCGATCCGCGGCTCCTCAATGCCGCGCTCGCGGCCATCGTCGGCGTCGCCGTCGTGCTGGCGTGCGCGACGTGGGTGCGCTTCTACCTGATGATGAGCGTCGGCGAGCGCATCATCGCCGACCTGCGGACGACCGTGTTCGCGCACGTGCTGACGCTCTCGCCCGCGTTCTTCGATTCGGCCCGCACCGGGGAGATCGCCTCACGCCTCACCAACGATTCCGAGCAGCTGCGGCAGGTGGTCGGGTTCGGCTTCTCGATGCTTCTGCGCAACGGCTTGATGATGGTGGGCGCGCTGGTGCTGCTGTTCGCCACCAGCGCGAAGCTCGCGGCGTTGATCGTGCTCGGGGTGCCGGCGACGCTGGTGCCGATCCTGCTGATGGGCCGGCGCGTGCGCCGGCTCTCGCGCCTCAACCAGGACCGGGTGGCGGACGTGTCCGCGCACGTCGACGAGTCGCTGCACGAGATCCGCACGGTTCAGGCCTATCGCCACGAGGACCGGACGCGCGAGCAGTTCAACGAGGCGACCGTCGCCGCCCTGGGAGCCGGATTGCATCGCGTCCGGATCAAGGCGTGGCTGATCTCGCTCGTGATGCTGATCGGCTTCTGCGCCGTGGGCGTGATCCTGTGGATCGGTGGCCACGACGTCTTCGCCGGGCGCATGACCGCGGGGGAGCTGTCGGCATTCGTGTTCTATGCCGCGATCGTCGCCACTGGCGCGGGTACGGTGTCGGAAGTCTGGGGCGAAATCCAGCGCGGCGCGGGGGCGACCGAGCGGCTGATGGAGTTGATCGACACGAGACCCGCGCTGGCTACCGCCACGCCCGTGATCAAGCTGCCGCCCCGCGTGGCCGGCGCGATCCGTTTCGACGAGGTCGTGTTTGCCTATCCCGGGCGGCCGGAGGTCACCGCGCTCGGACCGGTTTCCTTCGCGATCGGCGCCGGTGAGCGGGTGGCGCTGGTCGGCCCGTCGGGTGCGGGCAAGTCCACCATCTTCGCGTTGCTGCTGCGCTTCTACGATCCGGTTTCCGGCCGCGTCCTCGTCGACGGCGCCGACATCCGCCGTTGCGAGCCGGAGGATCTCCGCCGCGCAGTGGCCCTCGTGCCGCAAGACCCGGTGATCTTCGCCGCGAGCGTCACGGAGAACGTGCGCTTCGGCCGGCCGGACGCGCCCTTCGATGCGATACGGGAGGCGTGCGCGGCGGCGCACGCGCTGGAATTCATCGAGCGCCTGCCGCAGGGCTTCGACACCGATCTCGGCGAGCGCGGCGTGAAGCTCTCCGGCGGGCAGCGCCAGCGCGTCTCGATCGCGCGCGCCATCCTCGCCGACCGGCCGGTGCTGCTGCTCGACGAGGCGACCAGCTCGCTCGACGCCGAGAGCGAGCGGCAGGTTGCGCAGGCGCTCGAGCGCCTGGCACGCGGGCGCACGACGCTCGTCATTGCGCATCGCCTTGCGACCGTGCGCCACGCCGACCGCATCATCGTGCTCGACCGCGGGCGCATCCACGCGGTGGGCACCCACACCGAGCTCCTGCGCGCCGACGGGCTCTATGCCCATCTCGCCCGGCTGCAGTTCATCGCCGAGGGCGAAGCCGCCTGACATCCTTACCGTTTGGTATCATGGCGCCCCGGCAGTCGATTCCCTGATACCGTTTCGGTCTATTCCCCACTCTCGGAGAACAAGCATGATCGCATCGCCCTTTTTGCGTCGCTTTTTCTTGACGCTCGTTTTATCTAGCGCCGCAAGCGTTGCCTTTGCCCAGGACAAGCCGGCGGCCACCGACTTCCAGCCGGAGGTCGGCCAGTCCGGCAAGGACGTGGTCTGGGTGCCGACCCCGCAGTCGCTGGTGGACAAGATGCTCGACATTGCCAAGGTCACGCCCGCGGACTACGTGATCGACCTCGGCTCCGGCGACGGGCGCACCGTCATCACCGCCGCCAAGCGCGGCGCCCGCGCCCTGGGCATCGAGTACAACCCGGAAATGGTCACGCTGTCCCAGCGTAACGCGGCGCAGGAAGGCGTGACCAACCGGGCGACGTTCGTCAAGGCCGATCTCTTCGAGAGCGACTTCTCGAAGGCGACGGTGATCACGATGTTTCTGCTCCCCGACATCAACTTGAAGCTCCGCCCGAAGATCCTCAATCTCAAGCCCGGCACTCGCATCGTGTCCAATTCCTTCACGATGGGAGAGTGGGAGCACGACCGCAGCGTCCACTCGACCGAGCAGGAGGGCTGCCAGTCCTACTGCACGGCCTACCTCTGGATCGTGCCGGCGAACGTGGACGGCTCGTGGAAGCTTCCGGAAGGCGAGCTCACGATCAAGCAGAGCTTCCAGATGATCACGGGGACGCTCAAGGCGGGCGGCAAGTCGACCGCCATCAAGGGGCGCATGAGCGGCGACCATATCAGCTTCAAGGCCGGGGGCGTCGAGTACCGGGGGCGCGTCGGCGCCG
>DASWIC010000184.1:0-20929 GCA_036397875.1 Burkholderiales bacterium | reverse complement strand
GCCGCCGTGCACGGCCCGGGCCGCACCGGCGCGATCGTTTACGGCGGACTGCTGGTCGTGGCGGCGAGCATCGGGGCGGCGATCGCCGCGCGCCACGTGTGGCTGCAGAGCCTCCCGGGAGACCGAATACCGGAATGCGGGCCGGGACTGGAATACATGCTGAAGAAGCTGCCGCTCACGCAGGCGCTGGAAAAAATTCTCTCCGGCAGCGGTGAATGCGCCGAGGTCGGCTGGAGCTTCCTCGGGCTGTCGATTGCGGGCTGGTCGCTCGCGTGGTTCGTATTGTTCGGGGGGTTCGCGATGTACCTGACGCTGCTCGCCATGCGCCGGACGCGGCAAGGACAGGGGTCCTGACCGGGATTCAAATCGAGCTTGTCGCTCCCGCGGAGGCGGGAGCCCAGTCACGTCACCCCCCATCCTACCTGTCCGTCCCATCCCGCTGCATCGGGCTGGGCGCTCGTCGGCTCGGTGACATGCACCTCGAATTCCCGCCTCGCCCCCCGCAAGGGGGGAAGGGGATACCCGCCGCCGCGGGAATGACGGGCCCGGAAACGCGCGGGCGCGTCGGCGTGCTAGAGTCTAGGCGGGGATATCGGGCTCGAGCTGGCGCTCGAGCACCGTGATCTGGTCCTTCAGGAAAAGCTTGCGTTTCTTGAGGCGTTGCAACTGCAGTTGATCCTGGGCGCTGCTTTGGGAAAGACGGGAGATGACATCATCGAGATCTCTGTGCTCTATCTGCAATTGGTGGATTCGTTGCTTCAGAGTCTCGACGTCGGCGGTATGTATCATGGGCGGCGTCCTCCATGCTAACGCGCGGCGCGCGAGCCCAGTATAGACCCAATGATTTGAAAAAACGAGACCTGAGGCAGGCGCGCGTAGCAGCGCGCCTTCGCAGGAACGGGCACAAATAACTCGCTGTTTTTCTTTGACAAGCCCGCCGGCTTCCACGATCCGGTCGGGCGGGGGAAATGAATTGTCAGTCACGCTCACAGTGAACGGCCGCAGCCATGCGGTCGCGGCAGAGCCCGAGACGGCGCTGCTCTACGTGCTGCGCAACGATCTGAAGCTCAAGGGCGCCCGCTTCGGGTGCGGCATGGGCCAGTGCGGCGCGTGCACGGTGCTGGTGGACGGCAAGCCCGTGCCGTCCTGCGATCTGCCGGTGTCCGCCGCGGCGGGGAAACGCATCACCACCATCGAAGGTCTCGCGCACGACGGAAAACTGCACCCGCTGCAGCGGGCGTTCGTCACCGAGCAGGCGGCGCAATGCGGCTACTGCGCGAGCGGCATCATCATGTCCGCCAAGGCGCTGCTCGACGCCACCCCGCGGCCCACCGACGCCGAGATCCGCACCGCCCTCAAAGGCAACCTGTGCCGCTGCGGCACGCACCATCGCATCCTGCGCGCGATCCGCCGCGCTTCCGAGGAGGTCGCGCCATGAGCCGTGGAGCAGGGATCGGCGCAACGTGGAGCAGGGGCCCGCTTGCGGGATGCGACCGTGGCGCCGATCGTGGGCGCGTCGTTCATGTCCCGATCCCATGCGCGTCTCCGGGGTCAGATCCCCATAGGGGCCCCTCTTCCGCCCGTCGACGCGCCCCATTCATGGGGATGCGACCGGCGAATGGATGCTGCCACCGACACGTGCGTAATCGATTTACTGATCACATTGCGGAGGTGGCGCCATGAGCCCGGCCCCGCCCGCCGCGCCGCGCAAGCTGCCCGGCAGCCTCAACACCAATCGCCGGCTCGATCGCTGGCTGCGGGTGAACCGCGACGGCACGGTGACGGCGTTCCCCGGCAAGGTCGAAATCGGCCAGGGCATTCTTACCGCGCTCACGCAGATCGTCGCCGAGGAGCTCGACGTGGCGCTCGAGCGCGTCCGGCTCGCGCCGGCCGACACCCGCTACAGCCCCGATGAGGGCATGACCTCGGGCAGCATGTCGATCACCGACGGCGGCGCCGCGCTGCGCTACGCCGCAGCGGAGGCGCGCGATTTGTTGCTGCAGCGCGCCGCCGCCCGGCTCGGCGTGTCGCTCGAGCAGCTCTCGGTCGCCGACGGCGTCGTCTCGGCGCGCTCGGGCGGGAGCGTCACGTATTGGGATCTCGCGAGCGACGATCTGCTCGCGCGGGAGGCAACCGCCGAAATCGCCCCCAAGCCCGCTTCGATGCACATGATCATCGGCAGGCCCGTGCCGCGCCACGACATACCCGCGAAGGTGACCGGCACGCCGATCTATGTCCACGACCTCGACCTGCCGGGCATGCTGCACGGGCGCATCGCGCGCCCCCCGAGCTACGAAGCGCGGCTGGCCGGAATCGACGAGACCGAGGTGAGCGCCATGCCGGGCGTGGTACGGGTGGTGCGCGACGGCAGCTTCCTCGGCGTCGTCGCCGAACGCGAGGAGCAGGCAATCCGGGCGCTCACTCGCCTGAAGCGCATGGCGCGCTGGGAAGACCCCACCGTCCTGCCGGAGGCCGATCCGCGCTTCCTCCTCAAGGAGGCCACGGAAGACACGGTCATCAGCGAGAAGAAGGATGCCGCGGCCGCGGCGCGCGCCGTGAAAACGCTCGAAGCGGAATTCACGCGGCCCTATACGGCGCACGCGGCTCTCGGCCCCTCCTGCGCGGTCGCGCGCTTCGAGGACGGCCGCTACACGGTGTGGACGCACAGCCAGGGCATCTATCCGTTGCGCCGCGACCTCGCGCCCGTGCTGGGCGTGGAGGAGGAGCGCGTCGCGGTGATTCACATGGACGGCGCGGGCTGCTACGGCCACAACGGGGCGGACGACGCCGCGCTCGACGCCGCTCTGCTCGCGCGCGCGGTGCCGGGCCGTCCGGTGCGCGTGCAATGGATGCGCGAGGACGAGTTTCAATGGGAGCCCTACGGCCCGACCATGGTCGTGAAGCTCAAGGCCGGGCTCGACCGGGAGGGCGGCGTCGTCGGCTGGACCGAGGACATCTGGAGCAACCCGCACAGCACGCGACCCAACGGCCTGGGCGGCATCAATCTGCTCGCGGCGTGGCACCTCGCGCGGCCGTTCGAGCCGTCGCCCCCGCGCAACCCGCCGCTGCCGGGCGGTGGCAGCCACCGCAACGCGATCCCGATCTACGAGTTTCCGAACGAGCGCGTGACCAACCGCCTGGTGAAGCGCATGCCGGTGCGGGTATCCGCGCTGCGCGCGCTCGGCGCGACCACCAACGTCTTCGCGATCGAGGCGTTCATGGACGAGCTGGCGGCGGCTGCCGGCGCCGACCCGGTGGAGTTTCGCCTGCGCCACCTGAAGGATCCGCGCGCGCGCGCCGTGATCGAGACCGTCGCGGCCAAAGCCGGTTGGCGCAAGGGCGAGAAAGGCGACGGCTCGCGCGGGCGCGGCATCGGCTTCGCGCGCTACAAGAACGGCGCCTGTTACGTGGCGGTGATCGTGGAAGTGGAAGCAGGCAACGAGATCGCGGTCAAGCGCGTGTGGGCGGCGATCGACGCGGGGCTCGTCATCAACCCCGACGGCCTCGTCAACCAGACCGAGGGCGGCATCATCCAGACGGTGAGCTGGGCGCTCAAGGAAGCGGTTCAGTACGACCGCAGCCGCATCCTCTCCAGCGACTGGAACGACTATCCGATCCTCACTTTCGAGGAGTCGCCGCCGGTGGAGGTGACGATCGTGAACCGTCCCGGCGAGCCCCCGCTCGGCGCGGGCGAGGGCACCCAGGGCCCGACGGTCGCGGCGATCGCGAACGCGGTCCACAACGCGCTGGGCGTGCGGCTGCGTGACATGCCCTTCACCCGCGAGCGCGTGCTTTCAGCGCTCGCTTGAAGGATGAAGGATGAAGGCAGAAGGATGACCGGGAAACGCAGTGCGGATAGCCGGTGCTCGTTAGGTCTGCCTTCCGCTTTCTGACTTCTGCCTTCGGCCCTAGGGCCTCCCGTCCTCCTTCCCCGCATCGGCGCTGAGCGGCGGCGCGACGTGTTCCAGCGGCCGGCGCTCGGCATCGACTCCCAGCACGACGGCGACGGCTGCGGCGACGCACATCAGCACGGCAGCGACCAGATAGCCGTGGAACAACGCGCTGCGGCTGCCGCTCTCGATCAGCATGCCGAAAAGCACGGGGCCGACGACCCCGCCCGCGCCGGTGCCCGCCGCGTAGAAGATCGAGATCGCCACGGCGCGCATTTCCACCGGGAAGATCTCGCTCACGGTGAGGTAGGCGGAACTCGCCGCGGCGGATGCGATGAAGAAGATCGCCGCCCAGCACGCCGCCTGCGCCGTCGCGTCGAGCCAGCCTTGCACGAACGCGTAGCCGGACACGGCAAGCCCGATGCCGGAGGCCGCGTAGGTGAGCGCAATCATCACGCGGCGGCCCTTGCTGTCGAATAAGGGCCCCAGCACGAGCGGCCCGAGGAAATTGCCGAGCGCAAACGGGAAGATGTAGAAGCCGACACGATCGTCCGCCACGCCGTAGTAGCGCGCCAGCACCAGCGCGTAGGTGAAGAAGATCGCGTTGTAGAAAAACGCCTGCGCGGCCATCAGCGTGAAGCCGAGCACCGCGCGCGAGCGGTAGCGCACGACGAGCACGTGCAGGATCTCGCCCCAGCTCACCAGCGGACGCACCCGCAGGCGCAGCTCCAGGCCGGGATGGGGAAGGGGACCGTGCTCGCGCGCCACCTCCTGCTCGATGGCGGCGACGATCGCCTCGGCCTCGTGCACGCGGCCCCGCGCGAGCAGCCAGCGCGGGCTCTCCGGCAGATTGCGCCGCACCAGCAGGATCGCCACGCCCAGCACCGCGCCGAGCAGGAACGCGGCGCGCCAGCCGAGCTCCGGCCCGATCCACGCGGGATCCAGCAGCACCACGCTCAGGCCCGCCCCCAGCGCGGCGCCGATCCAGAACGAGCCGTTGATCGCGAGATTCACGGTGCCGCGCACGCGCGCGGGGATCAACTCGTCGATCGCCGAATTGATGGCGGCGTACTCGCCGCCGATTCCCACGCCGGTGAAGAAGCGGCACACGAGGAAGGATGCGAAGTCGAACGTGAGGCCGGTGAGCACCGTCGCCCCGACGTAGACCGCGAGCGTGATGAGAAACAGGCGCTTGCGGCCGATCCGGTCAGCGAGGCGGCCGAACCAGAGCGCACCGACGACCGCGCCGGCCACGTAGACCGCGCCCGCCCAGCCGACCGCGGTGGCCGACAGCCCGAGCGTCTCGGGGCGCTGCAGCACGGCGCCGAGCGAGCCGACCAGGGTGACCTCGAGGCCGTCGAGGAGCCACGTGACCCCGAGCGCGATCACCACGCGCCAGTGCCAGCGCGACCACGGCAGCGCGTCGAGCCGGGCCGGAGCTGTGCTGTTGACAGCCGTGCCGGCCGTCGTCGTGGTGTCCATCATTCCTGTGAGCGCGGGCTGCGGCGATGGTTCGGCGCGCCGCCGCGGGGGTTTCCGCCTCGCCGCTATGCTAGTCTAATCGACGAGGTGAAACGCGACGACGCACCGCTGACCGGGCTCCCGCTGGTCCTCAAGGCCATCGAATTCGCCGCGCGCAAGCACCGCGACCAGCGGCGCAAGGACAAGCGCGCTTCGCCCTACATCAACCACCCGATCGCGCTCGCCAACGTGCTGTGGTTCGAGGGCGGCGTGACCGATCCCGTCGTGCTGGCGGCGGCGCTCCTGCACGATACGCTCGAGGACACCGAGACCTCCTGGCAGGAGCTGCGCGGGGAGTTCGGCGACGCGGTCGCGGAGGTCGTGCTCGAAGTGACCGATGTGAAGTGGCTCAAGAAGGATGTCCGCAAGCGCTTGCAGGTCTCGCGGGCAAAGCACTCCAGCACGCAAGCGCGGCTTGTCAAGCTCGCCGACAAGATCGCGAACCTGCGCGACGTCGCTTCCCATCCACCCGCGGGCTGGACGCTCGAGCGCCGGCGCGATTACTTCGAGTGGGCGAAGGAAGTCATCAACCAGCTCCGCGGCACCCACCCGGAACTCGAGCGGCGGTTCGACGAGGCGTACGCCCTGAAGCCGTGAGTCGGCTTGATAGTCAGTGGCCAGTGACCAGCGACCGGTGACGGGTCAAGGCGGCCGGTCTTCCCCGGTCGCACGGCCGCGCCCGATGTGAACCCCGGCCGCACCGTAGGTGTCTATACTGATGCATATTTCGGAGAAGGGAAGCACATGCTGCGTGAGATCGAGGGAATAGCCGACGAGCCCCGCACCCGCCGGCGCTGGTTCCACAACGAGTATTTCGACCTCTTCGTATGGCAGACCGAGCAGGAGGATGTCACGCTGTTCCAGTTCTGCTACGGCATCGACGCGAATGAGCGCGCGCTGGTGTGGCACCGCATCGGCGGCTTTTTCCACGATGGCGCCGGGTCGGCCAGGCCGCCCGGGGCCGACAAGATCGTGGCGCGCTTCGAGGTGGCCGCGCAGGCGTTGCCGCAGAACATCCGCCAGGCAGTGACCGAGCGCATCCGCGACTACCTGGCGACCGAGCAGCCCGCCGCCGCGCGCCGCAAGCGCTTCCGCCGGGAAGACTGGCAGAAAAGGCCGGCGGCCTGACGCGCGACTCGCCCCCGCGCGGGCAGCGCAGGCATTGGGTCGTGAACGGTAAGTGGCGGTGCGACCCCGTTATCCCGGGCGAATCACGTCTCGTTCCATGGATAGCCGATGACCGCGGCATAGCGGGCGCGGCTGATGTTGGTGGGCTGGACGTTGGATTCGGCGCACCAGGCGAGAAATCGGTCCACGCTGACGTACACTTTCTCGGTCGCGACGGTTTCGGCCGCCTCCTGGACGCTCCGGTCCACGCGGGCGCAGAACTCCGCGTAATCGAACGGGAATTCCCCCGGGCACGCCGCCTGCAGTTTTGGATACTCGGCCGCGGATACGAAGAACGCGTACGATATGGCTTTCATCAATCACGATAGCATCCGACAAGGAGGCACGGCATGCAAGAGAGCGCAGTGAAGGCAAGTTGCCTGTGCGGGGCGGTCCGATTCGAGATCCGTCCGCCGTTCTCGGGTTTCCGGTATTGCCACTGCAGCCGATGCCGCAAGGCGACGGGAAGCGCGCATGCCGCGAACATCTTTCTGCCCCACAGCCAGCTCACCTGGCTTGCGGGTGAACCGCTGATCCGCCGCTTCGATCTGCCGGGCGCCAAGCGGTTTGCCGTATGCTTCTGCACCCAGTGCGGCACGCGCGTCCCGCACAAGATCCCCGGCACGGAGAACTACCTCGTTCCCGCCGGAATCCTCGATGCCATTACTGATGCGCGCCCGGAAGGCAGCATCTTCTGGGGATCGAGGGCGCCGTGGTACGTCGAAACGCCGTCGCTGCCGAAGCACGACGAGTACGCCAAATGACGCAAAGCAGAAGGCAGAAGGCAGAAGGCAGAAGGATGACACATGACCGGTGATGGGCGATGAGCGCTCGGTGATCACCGTTCACGGTTGTTGTCGCGCGTTGCCGCCATTTGCGCGGTCCCGCGCCCGCAAGTTAGCATCCTCCACGAGGAAGGTGTCGCCATGAAGATTCGAACGAAACCCCCGTTCAAGTTGTTCGCAGCGGCCTGCGCCGCCGCGTTGTGCCTCGCTTCGGCGGGGATTCCTGCGCAGAGTTACCCCACCAAGCCGATTCGCCTGATCGTGCCGTTCGGCGCGGGCGGCGGCTCCGATTACGTGGGACGCCTGGTGGGTCTCAAGCTGAGCGAACAGATGGGCCAGAGCGTCGTGGTGGACAATCGTCCCGGGGCGGCGTCGCTGGTGGGAACCGAGATCGCCATGCGCGCGGCGCCCGACGGCTACACCCTGCTGCTCGCGGACGCGGGCTTCACCATCAATATCGCCTATTACAGGAAGGTCAAGTACGACGCGCTCAAGGACTTCGACCCGATCACCGTCGTCGGCGAGGCCCCGTACCTGCTGGTCGTCCATCCCGCGCTGCCGTACTCGGGCAGCCTCAAGGATTACATCGCCGCAGCGAAATCGCAGCCCGGCAAGATCAATCTCGGGTCGGCTGGCAACGGCAGCGGCACGCATTTCTCGGGTGAACTCTTCAAGCTGCGGGCGGGAGTCACCATCACGCACGTTCCCTACAAGAGCGCGGGCGCGTCGGTCGCCGACGTCGTGGGCGGGCAGATCCAGTCGACGATGACTTCGCCCCCGCCGGCGCTCGCGCTGGCGAAAGCCGGCCGCCTCAGGATCCTTGCCCAGGCGACAGCGAAGCGCACCGCGCTGCTGTCCGGGATCCCGACCTTCGAGGAAAGCGGCGTAAGCGGCGTTCACGTGACCAACTGGTACAGCGTGATGTCGGTTGGCGGCACGCCCAAGCCCGTGCTGAAGCGCCTGCACGATGAGTTGATGCGCGCCATCGCAGCGCCGGACACGCGCCAGCGCCTCGCCGCGGGCGCGCTGGAGCCGGCGCCGACCACGCCCGAGCAGTTCCGCAAGAAGATCGAAGGCGAGCTGAAGCGCTGGGCCGCGGTGGTGAAAGACGCGGGCATCAAGCAGGAATAGAGCGTAATGAGTGACAAGACGCCACCGGATTGGGGGTCGATACGCAGCGAGTTTCCTACGCTCGCGGACTGGACCTATCTCGACTGTGCGCGCAAGACGATTCCGCCGCGCGCCCAGGAGCGGGCGATGCGGGATTACACGCTGGATGTGTACGAGAACGCCGGCGCGGACGCCTGGTCCGCGGCCAACGTGGCCAAGACCCGCGCCGCCCTGGCGCAACTGCTCGGAGCGAAGCCATCGGAAATCGCCTTTACCAAGAACACGACCGACGGTCTTAATATTGCGGCACACGGCTTCGATCTTCGGCCGGGAGACAACGTCGTGCTCACCGACCTGGAGCACGTGGCGAATGTCTGGGTGTGGAAGCACTGGGAAGCGAAGGGCGTTGAAATTCGCCTCGCCCGGAACCGCGAAGGGCGGCTGCCCGTCTCGGCGTTCCTCGAGAGGATGGATTCCCGCACCCGGGTCGTGTCGACTGCCTACGTCACCTACGGCAACGGCTATCGGGTCAACCTGCCGGAACTGGGCAGCGCCTGCCGCAGCCGCGGCGTGCGCCTCGTGGTGGACGGCGTGCAGGGCATCGGGATACTCGCGGCGCGGCTCGATGCGCTGGGCGCCGACGTCATCGCCGCCGGGGGACACAAGGGCCTGCTGGGCCTGACCGGCACGGGGATCGTCTACTGCCGGGAGGAGCTGGTGGACCAGCTGCGCACGGACTTCGTGAAGCAGCCGGCGGCAGAGCCCGCGGCGAGCGCCCATGTCAACAGCCAGTTCGACTACGTGCGGACTGCGCACCGCTTCGAGGGGGGCAACCCCAACTTCCTGGGCATCCGCGTGCTCCGCCAGGGTGCTGAATTCCTCGAGACGGTCGGGCTCGATCGCATCGAGCAGCGCGTGCGCGAGCTGACAACGACCTGCTTGAAGCTCCTCAAGGCGGCGGGCCTCGACAGCCAGACTCCGGATGCGTGGGAGGAGCGCGCCCATATCATCAGCGTGATCGTGCCCGACGCGGCGGGGCTCATGAACCGGCTGCGGGAGAAGCACCGCGTCATCGCGAACGTAAAGGACGGCGCGCTGCGGCTGTCGATGAGCTTCTTCAACAACGAACAGGATCTCGACCGAGCCGTGCACGCGCTCAAGCAGGAGCTCCGGGGCGTGCCGGGCTGACCGACGAATGGCAAGGGGGTGGAGATCGCTGCTTGCCGTTCTTGCCGCGCTCATGCTCGCGGTGGCGGGGACGGCGGGCGCGCAGACGGGCGCGGGGAAATTGAAGGGCGGGGTGGCCTATACCCTGCCGGAGTGGTTCAAGCCGAGCTTTCTCGACTTTCGACAGGACGTCGCGGAAGCGCGGCAGCGGGGACGGCATGTCATGATATTCCTGCATCTCGACGATTGTCCGTACTGCGCCCGGTTGCTCAAAGAAAACTTTGTCAGCGGCGACAACCACGATTTCATGCGAGAGCACTTTGACGTGATCGCCGTCAACGTGCGCGGGTCGCTGGAAGTGCGGTGGATAGACGGCGCGACCTACACCGAGAAGGGGCTTGCCGGACATCTCAAGATCAGGGGCACGCCGACGATCGTCTTCCTGGGTCAGGACGGGAAGAAGGTACTTCAGATCAACGGCTACCGCGATCCGCGCGCGCTGCGCGCCGCGCTGGATCACGTGCAGGGCACGCGCTACCTGAGCCGGCCTTTTGCCGACGAGGCCGGGGAACAAACCCGACTACGCTGAATAGCGCGGACGGCGCGCGAGGAGATCGACCGGAGCCCGGCGGACCTGTTTATACTTTCAGGCGTCCGCGCAACCTTATACGGAGCAAGCCATGCCCAACCTGCCCAAGTGGGAATTGAGCCATATCGGCCTCTGGGTGACCGACATGGAGAGGATGCGCGAGTTCTATACCCGGCTCCTTGGCTTCAAGGTAATGGATACGGGGCGTTTAAGCGAGGGCAGCCCCCGCCTGACATTCCTCAGCAAGGACCCGAAGGATCACCACCAGATCGTGCTCGTCGAGGGGCGTGCGAAGGACACACCGTCCACGGTGAACCAGATCACGTACCGCGTCGCCTCGATCAAGGAGGTGAGGGCGATGCATGATCTGGCCGTTGCCAACAGGGTGGACGGGGTCGATCCCGTGGACCACGGCAACGCCTGGTCGGTGTACTTCATGGATCCTGAAGGCAACCGGATCGAGTTTTTCTGCGATACGCCGTGGTACGTCGCGCAACCGCACCGCGTGCGCCTCGACTTCTCGCTCTCCGACCGGGAGATCGTGGGGGCGACGCGCAGGCGAATCGCAAGCGATCCCACAACACGCCCGTTCGGCGCGTGGCGCAACCAGAAGCGCCGCGAGCTCGGGCTCGGGAAATCCGGGGCGCGCCGCCGCCGCAAGCGGGCGTAACCCTCGAGGACTTCGCAATGGATCTTGGTATCAAAGGCAAGAACGCGCTGGTATGCGCCGCGCGCTCGGGGCTCACCGGCTTCGTCGCCGGCCAGAACTTTCTGATCGACGGCGGCGCGTATCCCGGAACCTATTGAGGCAAGGCAGAAGGTAGAAGGCAGAAGGCGGATCGAGAACGACACGCAGATATGGCAGGCTGGATCACCGCGTTCAAAGTCATCCCCTGGGCCGAGCTGATTGCGGCCGCGCCGACGGTCGTGAAGGGCGCGCAAAAGCTCTGGGCCGCGGTCAGGAAGCAGGACGCCCCGCGGGTCGCCGGGCAAGGGCCGGAAGCGGGGCAGCGCGCGCTCGAAGCGCAGGTCGAGGAATTGCGCAAGGAGCTGACCGCCGCTTCCGAGCTCGTCACCCGGCTTGCCGAGCAGAACGGCCGCCTGATCGAAGCCGTGGACGTCCTGCGCGTGCGGACGCGGTTGCTGCTTGTCGTCGCCGTCGCAATGGCCGCGGCGGTGGCCGGATTGGCCATGCTGGTCGTGCTCAGGTAGGTGCGCGTTTCACGGGAAATCGCCGATGAAGAAACCGTTTCCGGAGCGCATCGCCGCGATGAACGCGATGTACCAGCTTCCCGCCCACGAGCGGCCGACGCTGCCCGCGGACCTCGCGGATCGGCTGGTCAAGTTCAAGGCGACGCTGCTCGACGAGGTGCGCGAGATCGACGAGATATCGAGGCTGGCGCAGGACGGCGATGCTCCGATAGACATCGCGGTCGCCATCGCGGACCTGCTGGGCGACATCATCGTCTACTGCCGGTCGGAGGCGTTGAAGTACGGCCTGCCGCTGGAAGAGGTGCTGGACGTCATCATGGACAGCAACGAGAGCAAGCTCGGCGCCGACGGAAAACCGATCTACGACGCGAACGGCAAGTTCCTGAAGGGGCCGAACTACTGGCGGCCGGAGCCCAGGATCAAGGCGCTCCTGGAGCGCCTTGATCCGGTGATGGGTGACGAGTAGCTTGATGGCAACGAGTGATTCCGGCGCGGTGTTTTCTCCCTGCCGCCGGTGGCGCTACTTCCTGTGGCGCCGCTGGGACCGCGCCGGCCGCGTGGCCAATTTCCTGATGCTCAATCCGAGCACCGCGGACGAGATGAAGCTCGATCCGACCTGCGCGCGCGCGCGCGACTACGCGGCGCGCTGGGGATACGGGGCGCTTGTCGTGACCAACGTGTTCGCCTGGCGCGCGACCGACCCGGCCAAGCTCAAGGCGGCGCGCGACCCGGTGGGGCCGGAGAACGATCGGGCGATACTGCGCGCGGCGCGCGAGGCGGCGGTCGTGATCTGCGCATGGGGAAATCACGGCGCGCACCTCGGGCGCGCGGAACGCGTGGTGCAAATGCTCGGGCGGGCAGGGGTGGCGCAGCACGCGCTGCGGGTAAACGGGACCGGCGAGCCCGCGCATCCGCTGTACCTGCCGGGAGCGCTCCGGCCCGTGCGATGGTCACGCTCGGAGGCCAGGAATACCCCGAGACGGGTGGGACGAGACTGAGGTGGCGGTCGAGGGGTACGAAAAAAAAGCGGGCCGGCCACAAGGGCACGGCCCGCCTCCGGGGGAGACGTTGTTCTAGATCTGGCTCGACAGCGCGCGCAGGCGGCTCATGAACGCGGTCATGTCGATGCCTTCGAATTCATCGGGCAGCTGCGGGCTCAGCTCCTGGGGGGTCTGGTAGCAGGAGAGGGCGACCACGGCATAGGCCGGACTCCAGTTCACGCACAGCAGGTCGCCGTCGCGCTGGGCGGAGGGGGTGGCGGTGCTCGCCTTTGCCGCCTTCGCCGTACGGAATTCTTTCATGTTGATCACCATTCCATCCTCCATGGCTTCATCCGGGTTCCGGGCGTAGCAATGCAGGTTCCATGCCAACTGGGGGCCAAGAGGGAGGATTTTGCATTAACTCGTTGAACATACGTGATTATTCTATTTTGGCGCGCGCGACTTACCGGTAATATTTGGGCGTGGCGCGGTGGCCGGACCACCGGCGTATCTACCGACAACAGCCAATACCCCATCGAGATTTCGACAGTGTTAATTGCGGGGCGTGATTTCCTGCACGGTGGGCGCCGGAGGGGCCGCACCTTGAGGGATGGGGGACGAGTGCCGAGTGACGATTGAAGAGGCTACGCGCTTCGAGGGCATGCGGTACACTTCCGCCCTTTTCGGGCGTTAATCCCGCATGCTGCTGCACGCCGCGACGATCTTTCTCAGCGCCTTCCTGCTGTTCCTGGTCCAGCCCGTCATCGCCAAGCAGATCCTGCCCTGGTTCGGCGGCGCGGCGGCGGTGTGGGCGACCTGCCTGGTCTTCTTCCAGTCGGTGCTGCTGCTCGGCTACGCCTATTCCGACTGGACGACGCGCCTCCTCGCGCCGCGCAAGCAGGCCTGGCTGCACATGGCGCTCCTCGCGTTGAGCCTGCTGCTCCTGCCGATCATTCCCGACGCGAGCTGGAAGCCCGGGGAGGATGGCGGCGATCCCATCCTGTCCATATTGGGCCTGCTCGGCGTGACCATCGGCCTGCCGTACTTTCTGCTCTCGACCACGAGCCCCCTCGTGCAGGCCTGGTTCTGGCAGAGCTTCCGCCACGCCGTGCCGTATCGCCTCTTCGCGCTGTCGAATTTCGCGTCATTGATGGCCTTGCTGTCGTATCCTGTGCTGGTCGAGCCGTTCATGCCGCTCGTCGCGCAATCCTGGATGTGGTCGTCCGCGTACGTGGTGTTCGTGCTCCTCTGCGGGGCGACGGGGTATCTCAGCACGCGCGGCCCCGCCGCAGCGGCTGCGCCCGCGGCGCAGGCAGGCGGCGGCGTCGAGAAAGCTCCCGACATCGGGGACCGGTTGCTCTGGGTGGCGCTCTCGGCGATGGGCTCCTGCATGCTGCTCGCGGTCACCAACCACCTGACGCAGAACATCGCGTCGATTCCGTTCCTGTGGGTGGTGCCGCTGTCGATCTACCTCATGACCTTCATCCTGTGTTTCGATCATCCGCGCTGGTACCACCGGGGCGTGTTCATCGCGCTGGTGGCGGTGCTGCTGCCGGCAATGGCCTGGTACTCGGATTCGCTCGACCTGTGGACCGCGGCGCCGCTCTACGCCGCCGGGCTGTTCGTCTGCTGCATGTTCTGTCACGGCGAGCTCACCCGGCTCAAGCCCGCCCCGCGCCACCTGACGACGTTCTACCTGATGGTGTCGATCGGCGGCGCGCTCGGCGCGCTGCTGGTCGGCGTCGCCGCGCCCACGCTGCTTTCCGGCTATTACGAGCTCGGGATCGCGCTCACGGCGTGCGCGATGCTGCTCTATCACCGCACGCTTGCCGGGCAGTGGTGGCTCGCGGCCGGCGCGCTGGCGGTGGTGGTCGCCACCACCGCCTTCACCGTGGCGGGAGTGACCGAGTATCACCAGAACACCCGGGTCATCGTGCGCAATTTCTACGGCGTCGTGCGCACGCGCGACTACGCCACCCCCGTCGCGTTTCGCGCCATGTACCACGGCGGCATCAATCACGGCGGACAGCTGCTCGACGCGGCGCTGCGCGGCAGGCCCACCAGCTATTTCGCGCCGACCAGCGGCTACGGGCGCGTGTTCGCGAGCCTCCCCGACGGCCCGCGGCGCGTGGGCGTCCTGGGCCTGGGAGCGGGCGCGCTCGCGGTGTATTCGCGCCCCGGAGACGTGTTCCGTTTCTACGAGATCGATTCCCAGGTCGCCGCCGTCGCGGTCTCGGAATTCACCTACCTCAGCGACAGCCCGGCGGAGATCGAAATCGTCCTGGGCGACGGCCGGCTCTCGCTCGAGCGCGAGCCCCCGCAGAACTACGATGTGCTGGCGATCGATGCCTTCTCCGGGGATTCCATACCGATGCATCTCATCACGCGCGAGGCGATGGCCGCCTACCTGCGCCATTTGAAGCCGGACGGCGCGATCGTGTTCCAGGCGACCAATCGCTTTGTCGATATCGCGCCGGTGGTCGAGCGCCTTGCCGCATCCTACGGCCTGACCGCGGTGCTGGTGTCGGACGCGGTCGAGAGCGATGACGGGGCGGACTACTGGGTTTCCGATACCGACCAGATCATCGTCACGCGGAACCGGCAGCTGCTGGCGGCCGAGCCGATCCAGTCCGTGGCGAAGCCGCTGCCGCCGCGCCCGGACTTCCGGATCTGGACCGATGATTTCTACAATCTCCTGCGCATCCTGAAGCGCTGACCGGTGACCGCGGCCAGGACGCCGCGGAAACGCTCTCTTCGTCGCTCCCGCGAAGGCGGGAGCCCAGGCAAGAGAGATCGTCAAATATTTCTGGCTTCCCGCCGTCGCGGGAATGACGCAGACGCAGCCACCGTTTTGATGAATTTTTGTGCAAACCAATAATGGCCGCGTGGATTCGCCTGATGCGCGGCGGTCCGCGCAGGTTACCCACAACGTTATCCACAAAAATTGTGAATTGTTTACAGCCGGCCCGCGGCGATACCGGGTTGGGCCTCAGGGAGGGAACCAGTCACCAGTCGCAGGCGCTTGAATATACAAGGACTTGGCGCTTGGTCGCGGCGCGGCGCAGACGCGGGCCTGGCACCTGCGCGGACCGCTAGAATCCAGGGGTGAGATCGGCCTTCATTCTGCTCCTGGGCGCGGCAATATCCCTGCCGTCGGGCGCCCAGGGCCCGACTCGCGTCGCGACCGTGACCGGAATACCCATCACCCGGGCCGATCTTGCAGGCGATACGGGGGCGATTGTCGCCGAGGCCCGGCTGCTGGAGTTGATCTGGCCGCGCATCGCCAGCGACTACGTGGCCGCCCATGGGCTTGCAGCGAGCCCGGCGGAAATCGACGAGGCTCTCGCTTACCACCGCGAATTCGAGCGCAGGGACCGGGCGCAACGGGCGCGCAAGCTCGCGGAGCTGGGCGAACGGCTCGCCGAACCCGAGTTCGCGCCGGAGGAGCGCGCGCGGCTGGAGGATTTCCAGGCCACGCTACGGCGCCTGGCGCAGGCGGACCAGGATCGCGCGGGAATCCCGCCCCTCTCCTCCGAGCAACAGCGGACCTTTGTTGCTCCCTGGGTGGAGCTGTGGAAGCTGAACCGCGCGATCTATGCGCGCTATGGCGGGGTGGTGGGGCTGAGCGGCTGGGGCCCCTGGCCGCATGGCGCGCGCGCGGCCCTGATCGCGGACTACGAGCGTCTGGGCCTGCTCGAATTCGCGGACACCGAGCTGCGCGAGCGGCTCTATGCGCTGCTGCGCCGGCCCCCTACCGTAGCCGTGCCTCCCAACCGGGTCGACTTCACGCCGTACTGGAAGCGGCCCATTCCGCCGTCTTATTTTCCGGACTGACGTCCGCGTCTCGTCACCGAATCCCCCCTGCCCCCCTTTGCCAAAGGGGGGAGACATGAAAATGTCGGGGGGATTCTGTCACCCGTGCCTCGCCACGGTCTCAAAGCTGTCGGACGAAGCCCTCGATACCCCGGAGGAGCATTTCGACCGCGATGGCGGTCAGAATGAGGCCCATCAGCCGCTCGAACGCCGTCATTCCCTGCTCGCCCGCGAGCTTGGCGATGCGTTCCGCCGCGGACAGCACGGCCGCCGTTGCCACCATGGCCACGGTTACGGCGATGCACCACTCGAGCAGGCGCTGCGGGGCGCGCGAGACCAGCAACATCACGGTCGCGATCGCCGCCGGCCCGGCGATCGCGGGCGTGGCGAGGGGCACGATGAACGGCTCGCTCCCGGCGGCGTTGCCGAACACGCCTTCCGGGTGCCGGAAAATCATGCGCAGCGCGATCAGGAACAGGATGATGCCCCCCGCGATGGCGAGCGCGGCATCGGAGAGGCCGAGGACGCCGAGGATCGTGCTGCCGAAGAAGACGAACAGCAGCAGCACGGCGAACGCGATGAGGCACTCGCGCAGAATGACCCGTCCGCGCCGCGCGGGCTCGACGTGCCGCAGCGTCGAGATGAACAGGGGGATGTTCCCGACCGGGTCCATCACCAGCAGCAGGATCACGACGGCCGAGATGAACGAGATATCCATGGCGCGCGGCTGCGATGCCGTCAGTTTATGCGCAATTCAATCTGAATGTTGCTAGAATCGCCGGCAACTCCTCCTCCTCCCCGATAACCCGGTTCAGCCCCTCCTCATGCCGGATGCCAGGGTACAGTCCGCGATCGCGCACTGGGCGCCGCGCTTCGTGACGAACGGCGTGCCGCTGACCGACTTCCAGGAAGTGACCGCGGGCATCGAGCGCTGGGAAGACTGGTGCCGCGCGTGGAGCGCGCGCGCGGCGATCCACGAGGAGCTCGGGCGCAGCAGCCTCGCGGACGGATACCGGCTCTCCGCCGGCGAGCATCTGACGCGCGCCGCGGTGTGCTACCACTTTTCCAAGTTCCTGTTCGTCGTCGACGCCGGGCAGATGAAGGCGGCGCACCGCAAGGCGGTCGAATGCCGCAATGCCGCGCTGCCGCTGCTCGATCCGCCCGGCGAGCGCGTCCTGATCCCCTATGAGGGCGGGCATCTCGCGGGCAATTTGCGCAAGCCGGCGCGTGCGGGGAGGCCGCCGCTCGTGGTGATGTGCATGGGGCTCGACTCGGCGAAGGAGGAGATGGATGGCAACGAGAGCGTGTTTCTCGCGCGCGGCATGGCGACGCTCACCTTCGACGGGCCGGGGCAGGGGGAGGGGGAGTACGACTTCGCCATCCGCGGTGATTACGAGGCCGTGCTCAAGGCGGTGCTCGATTTCGTCGAGAGCCGCGCTGACCTCGACGCCGAGCGCGTCGGGGTGTGGGGCGTATCGCTCGGCGGCTATTACGCGCCGCGCGCGGCCGCGTTCGACCGGCGCATCCGGGCGTGCATCGCGCTCTCGGGGCCGTTCGAGTGGGCGGATTGCTTCGACCAGTTGCCCGAGCTCACCCGCCATGCGTTCCAGGTGCGTTCCCGGAGCCCGACCCCGGCCGAGGCGCGCAAGCGTGCCGCGACGCTGACGTTGAAGGACGTGGCGAAGCGCATCACCTGCCCGCTGTTCGTCGTTGCCGGCAAGCAGGATCGCATCGTGCCCTGGCAGGAGGGCGAGCGGCTGGCCGCGGCGGCGTCCGGACCGGTGGTGCGCTGCTTCCTCGAAGACGGCAATCATGTCGCCAACAACCGCACGTACCGGTATCGTTCACAGTCCGCCGACTGGATGGCCCAGCGCTTGGGCCTGTCCAAGCGCTGAGCGACGAGTAACGAGTATCGGGTTTTGGGGAGAGCCATGGACCTGCCGGCTGGCAAGAAGGACCCGCGGGTCGAAGCCGCGATCTCGCACTGGGCGCCGCGCTTCGTCATCAATGGCGTGCCGCTCACCGACTTCCAGGAAGTGACGGGGAGTTGCGGCCGCTGGGAGGACTGGTGCGCGGCGTGGAGCGCGCGCGCCGCGATCCACGAGGCGCTCGGCGACGAGGCGCTGAAGGAGGACTTCAAGCTCTCCGCCGGCGAGCACTACACGCGCGCCGCGTTGTGCTACCACTTCGGCAAGTTTCTGTTCGTGAACGACCTCGAGCAGATGAGGCAGGCGCACCGCAAAGCCGTGGCATGCCGCAACAAGGCGCTGCCGCTGCTCGATCCGCCCGGTGAGCGCGTGGCGATTCCCTACGAGGGCAAGCATCTCTACGGCAATCTGCGCAAGCCGCGCGGCGCGGCGAAGCCCCCGGTCGTCATCATGTGCATGGGGCTCGATTCGGCCAAGGAGGAGATGGACGACTACGAGGAGCGCTTCCTCCGGCGCGGCCTGGCGACGCTCGCCTTCGACGGGCCGGGGCAGGGCGAGGCCGAGTACGACTTCGCGATTTGCCCCGAGTACGAAAGGCCGGTGACGGCCGTCATCGATTTCATCGAGACGCGCGCGGACCTCGACCCGGGCCGCGTCGGCATCTGGGGCGTGTCGTTCGGCGGCTACTACGCCCCGCGCGCGGCGGCGTTCGACAAGCGCATCAAGGCGTGCGTCGCGCTCTCCGGCGCCTACCAGCGCTCGGCGAGCTTCGAGGGGCGCCCGGTCATGAACGTCGAGGCGTTTCGCGTGCGCTCCAAGAGCGCGAATCTCGAGGAGGCGGGCAAGGTCGCGCTGCGCGTCTCGCTCAAGGGCATCGCGAAAAACATCACCTGCCCGATCTACATCGTCGCGGGAACCCAGGACCGCCTGACCCCGGTCGATGCCGCGAAGCAACTCGCGGCGGAGGTTTCGGGCCCGTGCGTGTTGTCCATCATCGAGGGCGGCAACCACGTCGTGAACAACCTGTGGTACCGCTACCGCGACCAGACCGCGGACTGGATGGCGACGCAGCTCGGTGCCCCGAAGTCGTGACCCTGCATGCTCGCCGTCTGGTACGAGAAGCACGGGGCCGCGCGCGACGTATTACGGGTCGGAGAGCAGCCGGATCCGGTCCCAGGCCGGGGTGAAGTGCGCGTGCGCCTGCACGCGTCCGCGGTCAACCCTTCCGACGTCAAGGCGCGCGCCGGCAACCGTCCGGTCATTGCGCCGCGGGTAATTCCCGACAGCGACGGCGCAGGCGAGATCGACCGCGTCGGCCCCGGCGTCTCGAAGCGGCGCCTGCGCCAGCGCGTGTGGGTGTACAACGGGCAATGGCAGCGCGCGTCGGGCACCTCGGCCCAGTATGTCGCGTTGCCGGCCGCGCTCGCCATACCGTTGCCGCGCAAATTGTCCTACGCCCAGGGCGCCTGCCTCGGGATACCGGTCATGACGGCGCACCGCTGCCTGTTTGCGGACGGGCCGATACGCGGGGCGACGGTGCTGGTGACGGGCGGCGCCGGGGTGGTCGGGCACTATGCGGTGCAGCTCGCGCGGTGGGCCGGGGCGCGCGTCCTCGCGACCGTCAGCTCGCCCGAGAAGGCCGCGCATGCCGGCAGGGGCGGCGCCCACGCCACGATCGATTACCGCACCGAAAACGTCGCGGATCGGATCGACGCGCTGACCGGGGGCAAGGGCATCGACCGCGTGGTCGACGTCGAGCTCGGCGTCAACCTGCCCGCCTACGAGCGGATGCTGCGGCCCGGGGCCGTGATCGCGACCTATGCCGCGGCGGCGGTGCAGGAAGTGGTCCTCCCTTCGCGCCTGCGGCAGCGCAACCTCACCGTGCGCATGATCTTCGTCTACACCATGCCCGACGCCGCCAAGCGCAAGGCCATCGCCGATATCGCCCGCTGGGTCGCCGGCGGCCGGCCGCAATTCGCGATCGCCGCGCGCTTTCCCCTCGCCGAAGCCGCCGCCGCTCATGAAACGGTAGAATCCGGGAAGAAGACCGGCCACGTGATTCTGGACATTCCCCAGGGCCGCTAGATGCCGAAGCGCGTTTGACCACTACCCAGGACAGCGACATGGCGAAGAAGAGAGCGCAGCCGAAGGTCGTCACGCGGGAATCGATCGACCGCAAGAAGGGCGGGCGCGGCGAAACGCTCGCCCAGGCGATGACCGGCCATCCCGATCCCGGCCACCGCTGGGACCGGCCGCTCGCCGCGCCGGGGCGGATGCAGGTGGATTTCGAGGAGCGGGTCGATTTCCGGCGGCTGCACGAGTATCGACTCGCGCGCACGCGGCAGGCACTGGCCGGCTCGGGCCTGGGCGCGGTGCTCGTCTTCGACCAGTACAACATCCGCTACATCTCCTCCACGGTCATCGGGGAGTGGGCGCGCGACAAGCTGATCCGCTACTGCCTCTTGACCGGCAACGGCGATCCCTACGTGTGGGACTTCGGCTCGGCCGCGCGGCACCACCGGCTCTACTGCCCGTGGCTGCCGACCAATCACTGGCGCGCCGGCAATCCCGGCATGCGCGGGGCGATCCATCCCAAGGTGGGGCTCTTCGAGGACGCCGCGAACGAGATCAAGGCCATCCTCGACGAGGAGGGCGTCGGGAAGATGCCGCTCGGCGTGGACGTCGTCGAGCCGGGTTTCCTCTTCGCGCTGCAGGCGCTCGGGATCGAAGTGCGGGACTGCCAGCAGGTGATGCTGGATGCGCGCGA